>JANOKE010000837.1:0-2409 GCA_031419135.1 Gemmatimonadaceae bacterium | reverse complement strand
GCCAATCGCGACGGTGCCCTGCGTGGGTGTCACCGATAAACCTCGCAGCGCCGCCGGCGCCGACACGGTTACCTGAACGAGGTCGGTAGGTGCGACCTGACGCAAGCCAACACCAGAGCAGGTTGCGGTGAGCGTAACCGTTGCGGTTCCCGGCGACACGGCGGTTATCACGCCGCTGGTATTCACCGTCACGATACTCTCGTTCGACGACGCATAACTGAAGGTGCGAGTCGCACCGGTGGCCAGTCCTGCCACCGTCGGCGTGATCTGCTGCGTCTGTCCCGGCACGAGCGTGGACGTGCGTGGATCGGCCGCCACGCCCGTGCATGCGTTTGGCAGCGCGGTTACCGTCACCGGTACCGACACCTGACGAGTTGTTGCCTTCACATTGGTGCCGCTGCCAATGGCGGTCACCGTGATCTGCGCGGGCCCACCGGGACCAACCGCTGTCACGCGTGCCAGCCCAACACCACCGATAGTCGCCACTGTCGCCACGGTGGAATTGCTCGTGGTCCACTGATAAGACACCGCGGCACCCGTAGCCAACCCCGTCACGCTGGCCTGGAGGTCGGCCGTTTGCGTTTCCAGCAACGCCAACTGGTTCGGAGCGACCGCCACCGCCTGAAACGCATCGGGATTTTCAGGCACATCTATGGTAGCCGAGCCGGAGACCGAGGGTGAAGCGGTAGATGTGGCGGTGATCGTGGTGGAGCCCGGACTCACTGCCGAAACCGTTGCCACTGAACCGTTGGCGGATACCGTCGCCACATCGGGACGTGAACTGCTCCACGACACGGTGGAGACGGCAGAGCCAGTCACCACGACACTGGCGCGAAGCTCCGTGCTCTGGCCAATGCGCACGCTGGCCGACGACGGCGCAATCGATACGCTCGTCACGCCGCCGCACTGATTGACGAGACCGCAATCACCCGGCCCTGGCCCTGGGCCGCAACCCGCTGTGCCAATCGCCAGCGCGCACCACGCGATCAGCCGCGACATGGAGTCGGCGCCACGCACGCGCGGTCGAGACGAACTGGATGGATCGTAAAGCATAGTCGTTAGTTCCGGGGAAAGCCCCAGCTCAACCCAATCTTGGCCGCGTACGTCGTGAATGACTTGAACGAGCCGGCAGACCCGTCTGAGTACACGAAATCGCCAAATCCCTGCCGCACCACCGCCACCCCGGCATCGATGTTGGTGAAGCGATTGAGGCGCACCGCCAGACCGGCACCGGCTCCAAATCCGGGACCCATAGACGAGGTGCCGAAATTGTTGCTCTGTTGCAGATACGCGAGCCGCCCCGACAGGTACGGATAGAGTCGCGACGATGAAGTGACCGGGACCCACCTCGGCTCGAGGAACAGACCGGCGATGGTGAGGTTGTCGCCACCCGAGCTGTGCGTCGTCCACTGCCCGCCAATGCCTAGCGAGATTGCCCCTCCGGTTTCCGACGCATACAGCCTGTTGAAGCGCAGCTGAGGCTCGAGACCAAACCCGCCGGTGGTCACGGCACTACGCCCGAGCCCAATGGTTGTGGACAACAGGGCAATCTGGACGGCGTACTTTTGTGCCGATTGCGCTGACAACACGGTTGGAATGGCCAACGTGCCACACGCGGCCAACGCCGTCAAGAGCACTGCGCGAAAGCGAATCATCGTCATGGGATGAGGTGATCTGGGGAAAAGAATATGCACGCCGAGAACTACCGTCGGAGAGGACTCAGAGAGACGTTACGCGCCACCATCGCGCCATTAATACGACTCACGTCCATTCCGACGTCCATCTTCCGTCGCCACGGAATGCCCACGCCGTTTCGTTTTTCGACGCGCACCGTGAACTGGACGCGCGACACGCCCGCAGACTCTCCGACGGTACGCGGAGAACCGTCGAGCACCACGCTATGTTCGGCGCCCTCTCCGAAAAATGTCGCCAGTTCGCCGTCAAGACGGCGACGGGCGCGAAGGTCGGCTATGACACCGTCGGCCGCCTTCTGCACCTCAGGCGCCGTTGGCGCTTCGGCCACCGGTGGCTCGACGGTCACCGGTGGACGCACCACCGGCGTAGGCGGCGGCGCGACACGCGGAGTGTCCACCCGCACCTGCGGAGTGACGTTCTGTGGTTCGGGCAGCCGTGGTAAGGGCGCAACAGACTGACCCGAGGGCTGGCCTTTCACTGGGTTGGCCGACGTTTTGCCGGTTGACGTTTGCCCTGGCAACGGCTTTGGGGGCAACTTGGTAATTGTGGTGGTTCCGCCTGCGGCAGGAGGATCAACGACGGCCGGCGTGGGGTCTGCGGGCTCCGGACCGGGCGGCAGCACGGTTTCGCCGGTCTGGAGCGACGGCACCACCGGTTCGGGTTTCGACGGCCAAGCCACGTATGCGACCACCGCCACCGCCAGCAGGGCAAGCC
>JANOKE010000836.1:0-1115 GCA_031419135.1 Gemmatimonadaceae bacterium | reverse complement strand
GTATCGCGCCGCATGCACGCGCTCCCGAAGTTCTCGCAACAGCGCATCGGTCAGCGTTGGTTGTTCTGCGCGCGCCAACAGGAGGCGTGCGGCGGCGAGGATGTCGTCCACCCGCTCGAGCTTCGCCATTCGCCGCAACTGCGCTTCGTCGAGAGTCTTCTCCAGTACGGACAACATCATCAACGCTTGCGTCGCGTGTCCAGTATGCCCGGTCTGGTCAAACTCCACCAACCGGGCGATCAGTACTGACTCCGGGATCACCATCGTCATCGCGTAGCCCGCGACATCAACGCTGATTGTGGGATCGGTGATGTCGAAGTCCGGCACTTCGACGAACCACCCGCCTCGGATCCAGTGGCGCGAGCCGCCCGAGTGAAATCCAATCGACTCAAACACCTCGTTCACCAGCGACCGCGAGGGCTTCAACCAGTCATGCGAGACGACGAGATCAATGTCGGGTGTCGTGTACGCGCCAGGCATCAGGAACTCTATCACGCCGCCCCCCACGAGCACCGCTCGCAACCCATGACGACGGAACGCTTCACAACAGATCGCCGCGACGGCCGAGAGCTGCTTCGAGTGGGTCACGGCCCCCGCAGTGCTCTCGTCGAGAGGATAGGTCGCGGCGGGGAGCGCCAGCAGTTGCTCCAGCAGGTCGCGCACATCAGGAGAAGACATAATCCAAAATATGCATCGGGCGCTCCGTCATGACCGTCGCCTGACGATTGACCAGCGCGCTCAGCCGCAGCTACCGCCACGAGCGCGAATTCGGCGCGGGCGATCGCAAACATCACAAGCCATTGATTTATATTGCGTTACGATCATAGGCGGGATATCTTTCGCAGATGACTTCGCGGAAGGCTGCGCATAAGCCGCCATCGGGCGACGCGGAGGCATCCGCAGGCTGGGAAGGACCGCCGCGCCTCAGTCGTCGTGCCGAATGAGCGCTCCGAAGCCGCAGACCGGAAGGCCGCGCGCAAACACAACGGCGACGGCGTGCCGATCCACAGCTTTCGCACCCTGCTCAAGGATCTGGCAACCCTCGTGAAAAACCGCATCCGATTCGGGGAGAGCCGCTTCGACCGGTTCACGACGCCGACGCCGATACAGCAACG
>JANOKE010000835.1:0-2134 GCA_031419135.1 Gemmatimonadaceae bacterium | reverse complement strand
TCCACGCCGGCCTGGCAGGCGGCGACGCCTTTGCCCGGCACCACCACCGCCTGAATGCCCATCAGGAATGCGTCGTTGTTGTTCACGCACGTGGCCGACGCGATCACCACACGACCGGTGGCCATGTCGATGGCAATCACGGACCAGGTGGCGTGTGCGGCGCGGGGGAAGGCGACGAAAAGCAAAATCAGCGCGGCGGCGCAGCGAACGGCGCGTGCCAGAGTAGAGTCGGTCATGGTGAGAACCTGCCGCGATCGGGAGCAATGGCGCAAGAGTACTCCGTGGTAGTATTGTTCCACTATTCGGGACCCGAAATATGGAACCAGATCAACATGCGATCCTTGCAGCGGGTACCGGGTCGATGGTGTGTTGGTTCCATATTTTGGGACCTATTTTTTGGAACTCAAGGAGTTGGTATCGCCAAGATCAGCTTCAGTCAAACTCGACGACACAGCCATGGCCGCACATCCACCAAAATCGCCCGACAGCCTCAACCCGTTCGTTATCGGTCATCCTGCCGAAGGCGCCCACTTCGCCGACCGCGAAGTCGAAGTCGCCAGAATCAAGCGTGCGTTCTCCGACCCGAGCAGTCGGCTTGTGGTCTACGGTGAGCGACGGCTCGGTAAAAGCTCCGCGATAGCAGCGGCCGCCCATCAGCGGCGCGAGGAAGGTGGTGTTGTCGCCGTGGTAGACCTGGCGAAAGTCACGTCTGCCGAGGCAGCGGCGCAGCGAGTCTTGAGCGCAGTACAGCAGGTGATCGGTCAGCGGTGGAAAGACGCAGCACTCAAGCTGGTCGGCCGACTTCGACCAGGCGCCGTGTCGTTGTCGGCAGGTCTGGATGCGCAGGGCATTCCTACCGTTTCGTTCAACGTCGCTCCGACAACCGCCGAACCAAGTCCGCAGCTGTTCACCGACGTGCTCGACGCCGTCGACGCAGAACTCGCCGAACGCGGCATGTTCATGGGTCTCGCGCTCGATGAATTCCAGCGCCTCAGGCAGTGGTGCGGCGACGACATCGACTGGCCGTTGAAAGCGATGTTCGAACGTCATCGAAACATTGGCTACGTCCTGGCCGGATCGGAACGTGCCATGATCCGGCAGATGCTGGACAACAAGAAGGCTGGCCTGTGGAAAGTGGTCGATGTCCTCGACATGTCTCCAATCCCGGTTAGTGTGTTTGCGCCGTGGCTATCAGATCGCGCGCACGCGACGGGCGTATCGTGGGACGCGAGTGTCGCCGCGAGTGTTGTGCAGATTGCCGGTCCCCGTACGCGGGACGTCGTGCAATTGGCGCGCGTGCTCTGGGATCTCACGCACGACCATCGCAAGGCCACCATCGATGACGTCGTGACGGCAGTCGAGCAGTTGGTGAACGAACAGGGCGCGCTCCACCTGCGCGAATGGACTCGGCAGAGCACCGACATCGCCCGCAAGATCCTCATGCTGATCGCCGACAATCCGAGAACGCAACTGACCTCGTCCGATACAATCACCCGCTACCGACTCGGTCCTAAATCTTCTGTCAGTCGGAACGTCAGGGAGTTGGTGAGCGCGGAAGTGCTGGTTGACATCGGCAAGGATGGGTATGCGTTCGACGATCCGTTCTTCAAACGATGGGTGCAGCTGAATGCGCTGGAGGACATCGGTCGTCCGGTGCCGATGTTGCGCGATTTGCTGATCACGCTGTCGCCGAGGTAGTCGAAAGCGGGAGAGTGCTGCATCTTCATCTGGTGCTGGGGTGCCTTCATGCACTTCAATCCCCCGGCCCTGACTCCCTCCGAGGTTCGCATGCGGCAACTGTTCTCCTCACGCAGCCGATTCGCCCGGCGCGTTACCGTGTCTCTCCTGCTGGGCGGCGCGGTGTTGTCGCCACTGGCGCTTGGCGCGCTGCACGCGCAGAGCGCCATCTCGACCGCCAAGCCGGGACGCCATCCCAGTCAGCCGATCGACGAGGAGTACACGAAGAAGATCAAGGAGTACACCACCGAACCGTTCTTCCTGTCGTCGCTGGTGGACTACATGCCGGCTGCCAAGGGCATCCCGACACCGTCTGCCGTGTTGGGCGACATCGCCGGCGCGCCCAACAAGCTGCCGTACTCGAAAGAGGTGTACGAGTACATGCGCCTGTTGGCCA
>JANOKE010000834.1:0-6723 GCA_031419135.1 Gemmatimonadaceae bacterium | reverse complement strand
GGTCAACCACAAGAAGTACGCCGTCGATCCGGTTTCGGAGGTGAATGCGGTCAAGGCCATCGTCCAGGAAGCGGTTGCGGCCGGATTTTACAACATCGATGTGGACACGTCCACGCTGGTGGATCTGGCAAAGCCAACCCTCGCCGAGCAGCAGCGCCTCAACTACGAAGTGTGTGTGGACATCACCCGCGCCGTGCGAGCCGAAGAGCCAGCCGGCGTCACCATCTCCATCGGGGGTGAGATTGGCGAGGTGGGCACGGAAAACAGCACGCCGGCGGAACTTGAAGCCTTCATGGAGGGTTTCAACCGTACATTGGCTGCGCAGGCACCGGGTATGGCAGGTCTTTCGAAAATTTCAGTGCAGTCGGGCACATCCCACGGTGGCATCGTGCTCGCCGATGGCTCCATTGCCGATGTAAAGCTCGATCTGGACACACTGGGCACGCTCTCGAAAATGGCGCGTGAAAGGTATTCCATGTCGGGTGCCGTACAGCACGGCGCGTCCACGCTGCCCGACGGCGCGTTCAATAATTTCCCCCGCACCGAGACGGCAGAGATTCATCTCGCCACAAACTTTCAGAACATGATGTACGATCACCTGCCGATCGACCTCCGCAAGGAGATCTACGCCTGGTTGTCGGTGAACGCGAAAGACGAGCGCAAAGCCAGCGACAGCGACGAACAGTTTTTCTACAAAACGCGCAAGAAGGCCATCGGTCCGTTCAAGAAAAAACTCTGGTCGCTGCCTGCCGACATGCGCGCGAAACTGGGTGCAGCCTATGACGCAAAGTTCACGTTTCTATTCACGCAACTCGCCATCGGTGGCACACGCGACACGGTGGCGAAATATGTGAAGCCCCCCCTGCAACACCGCTCAGCGCCCGACGGCGCCACGAAATTCGTAGCCGCACCCGACGACGCCGATCTGTCCGACTAAGTGAGGAGCACGGGAGAGGACTACTCCCTACTCCGTAAAGAGTACTTGGTACTCAGTTGAAGTACTTCGTACTCAGTTGAAGTACCAGGTACTCAGTTCCAAGTACTTCCGACTTATTACTTCTTACTTCCTACTTTGAACCCCGAGGTTCAATTGACTCGACGTGACGAGTACGACGACGACCGCATTGTAATGGTAGAGCAGGGTGGTTCCAGCGGCATTGGCATGTTGCTGCTGGGCCTGTGCGTCGGCGCTGGTGCCGCACTGCTGTTCGCGCCGGCAAGCGGACAGGAAACGCGCGAGCGCATTCAACGCGAAGCACGTCGCGCCGGCAAGCGCGTCCAGGATTTGACCGATGAGGCGAGCGAAGAACTCGCTGGCCGCGTCGATCGCACGCGGGCGCGTTTCGACGAGCGTGTGGAGCGGGCGCGCGACGCCGTGCGGTCGCGCACGCAGGCCGTGAGTGATGCGGTTGACGCCGGACGGGAAGCGGCGGCGCAGGCGCGGGTCGAGTTGGAGCGTGCGGTCGCCGAGTCCAAACGGGCGTATGCCGACAGCCGACGCGCCTACCGCGACGCGCGCCACCACAACCGATCGCTCGCCGATGTGCCGCTGGCCGACGCTCCCGGTGGCGTCGCCTCTTCGGAGGCTGGACCGGATTCCGCTGACAGCCCCCCCCCTGCGCGCGACGGCTGATGTCTGGTGGGATGTTGTCCGTCGCATCTGGAAACAGAGCGACGAAGACAACGTCCTGTTTCTGGCTGGTGGGCTGGCATTCAACGTGCTGCTCGCCCTTGTGCCGTTTGTCCTGCTCTTGATTTCCGGGATCGCGCTGCTGCTGGGGCGCGAACCGGATGAAGCAGCGCGCACGGTCGCGGGATTGTTGCAGGCGTTCCTGCCCATCGACTCGCCGTCGGCCATCGATCTGCTCAGCAGTATCATCGGCGATGTGCTGCGGACACAAGGTGCGGTGACGGTGTACGCCGCCATCGGATTTGCCTGGTTCTCCACTCGGCTGTTCGGTTCATTGCGCAGCGTGTTGGCGCTTATTTTCGACGGCACCGATCGTGGCATCGTGGTTGGCAAGCTGTTCGACTTTGGCGCGACCATTGTGGCGACCATGGCGGTCGTTGTGTACATCGCCATGTCGGCCTATCTCGACCTCGCGACCACGCGGGGTGTGCAGTTGCTCGTGCGCATGGGGCTGCGCGAGTCTGCCATGGGTAGCCTTACCTACGTTACCGGCCGACTGCTGGCCATTTCCATCATGTTCAGTCTGTTTTACGCCATGTATCACGGGCTTCCGCGTCGACGTCCGCTGGTGCGCACGGCGTTAACGGCGGCGGCCGCTGCGGCGCTGCTGTTCGAGATTGCGCGCCACGTCTTTGCGCTGCTGGTCCGCCAGTTCGATCCAAGCTCGCTCTACACGGGTACGATTGCCGTTATCGTGGCCGTTGTGTTCTGGACCTATTACGGCGCGCTGCTGTTTCTCATCGGCGGCGAGATTGCGCAGGCCGTCGAACTGCGGCGCGCGGAACTGGTAGCGCTCGACCGCACCGATCTGCCTAACGTTGCCAGAAGAACAGTTGTCGGCAAAACGGCGGCGCCACGCTTGCCACGGCGTACACCGCCGCCACGCAAGTCATCCTGATTGTCCTCGTCCTTCCATCACACTCCGGTCTGCGATGTCTCAACCCGTGATCGACTTGCGCAGCGATACCGTGACGCGCCCCACCGCCGCCATGCGTCGCGCGATGGCCGACGCGGAGGTTGGCGACGATGTGCTGGACGGTGATCCCACTACGCGACGACTCGAAGCGCTCGTGGCCGAGATGCTGGGTAAGGAACGCGCGCTGTTTTTCCCCACCGGTACCATGGCGAATCAGGCGGCCATCTGGTTGCTCTCACGGCCTGGCACCGAGATCCTTGTCGATGGCGACGCACACATCGTGACGTCGGAGATGGCGGGGGCTGCCGCGTTTTCCGGCGTGCAAGTCCGCGTCGTGCGTGCGGCGCGTGCCGTGATGAACGCCGCCGATGTCATGGCGTCGTTGCCAACCGCCGGCGACGCACCGGAGCAAACGCTCCTCTGCGTTGAGAACACGCACAACAGTGCGGGCGGTGCCGTAACCACGTTGGACGGAATGCGAGCGCTGCGTGATGTGGCCTCGCGTGGCGGGCTGGCGATTCACCTGGATGGCGCGCGACTTTGGAATGCATCGGCCGCAACCGGCACATCACTGGCCAGCTTCGCGGCATGTGCCGATACGGTGATGGTCTCCTTCTCCAAGGCGCTCGGCGCGCCCGTTGGTGCGGCGCTGGCCGGCCCGGCCGACGTAATTGAGCGCGGCGTGCGGGTGCGCCGACGATTGGGCGGCGGCATGCGACAGAGCGGCATCGTGGCCGCTGCGGCGCTGCACGGCATTGAGCACCACTTGGGGAGGCTTTCCGATGATCATGCGTCGGCGCGCTATCTCGCACAGGCAATTGACGGCATCGGCGGCGTGCGTGTTGTCGCGCCGGATACGAACATCGTGATGATCGATCTGCCTTCGCCGTGCGCGAGCGAGGTGGTGGCCCGGGCGCGAAGTCATGGCGTGCTTCTTTCGCACTGGCACGCGTCACGGGTGCGCGCTGTGACGCATTTGGATGCTCCAGCCGAAGTGGTTGCCGAAGCGGCGCGGAGATTGGAGAGGGCGCTGGCCCGATGCGAGGGCAACTGACGTGGAGGCGCATCCGGCTACTGCGAGTTGAGATGGGCGCTCGCGCGGGCAGGCCCGAATTCGCTGTGACGGCAGGACAATGGCTTGGCGCGGAGCAACGTGTTGAATGGCCGCAGCACAACCGAATGTTCGGCGGTCTGTTCACATTTTGCGCGCCGGTGTCCGGCGCAGCTTGGGGTCGCTACGAGCCGAGCTGCCTGGTGATTAGAGCGAGCCAAACTTCCAGGCACCGTTTTGCTGCACGGAGACTTCCGTCACCACGTGCCGTATACTCGGCCGACCCCGATCGAAATTCCCAGCGGTGGACGACACCGGGTGGCGCTCAGTTTTGGCGACTGTTTCAGCTACGCGCTCGCGCTGTCGCGCGGGGATCCGCTGTTGTTCGTCTGTGACGACTTTTCGCATACCGACGTGATTGCGGTGCCTTGGTTGCATCGCGCCGCGCTGCTCGATTTCATTATCTGCGGGGTACCCTTCGCCTACGCGACAAGCCTCGGGCCAGAGACACGCGGCGTGCCCACGGCGCACGCGGCTCCGCCCTTGATTTCCGACTTCTCTGGCACCGATGCGGTGGTGTGGCCGTCGGCAAGCGGAAAGATCCGCGGAGCGGCGGTGCAGCCTCTCTACGCAGCAGCTCCAGCGAGCGCCCGTCGCAATCCCGCACTCTACGAATTGCTCACGTTGGTTGACGCCCTGCGCGTGGGTCGTGCACGTGAGCGACAGCGCGCACGCACAATACTGCGCGAGCGTCTGCAGGGCGAAGGGAGGTCGGCGTGACACGGGCGGTGCCGAGCCGCAACCGGGAACGTCTGTTGCGCACGGCGCGTCGCCTTGCACCACCTGTATGTCGAATGCGAACCGTAGATGACTTGATCCTCGACGTCATGCCGCTCGATGAGCAGGTGCTCGGGTTTACCAATCGGTGGTATGATCTCGCTCTACGCACGGCCCACCCGATTGTGCTCGGTTCGGACTGCACGATCGCCGGTATCGCCGCACCGGTATTCCTTGCCACCAAATGGGAGGCGTTTGGTGCGCGTGGTGTCGACGATCCCATCACCAGCCATGACCTCGAGGACATCATCACGCTCGTGGCCGGGCGCGTCGAACTTCTGAAAGAAGTGGCGGCGATGGACGGCGCGGCTCGTCGATTCATCGCTGAAGCGACGAAGGGTTTTCTCGGCACCGGTGGAGCCGACGACGTGGTGTCAGGATGTCTCCCCGACGCGCCGCTCATCCCTGGGTACGTCGATCTGGTTATGGAGCGCCTGCGAAGTCTCTCGGGCTCATGAACGGGCGTTAGAGTCAAAAGCACCACATATTACCCACGATGACGGCCTCTTACCTGTTCACAACCGCGGGATGCTGTGGGCGATAACCTGACGCCAGCGGACCGCCTGACGGCCGCACTGTCCGACCGCTACCGCATCGAGCGCGAGCTCGGCCAAGGTGGCATGGCCACCGTGTACCTGGCGCACGATCTGAAGCACGAGCGCGAGGTCGCCATCAAGGTGCTCAAGCCCGAACTCGCGGCGGTGCTGGGCGCCGAGCGGTTCGTGCAGGAAATCAAAACCACGGCGGCGATGCAGCATCCGCACATCCTGCCGCTGTTCGATTCCGGCGCGGCGGATGGGTTCCTGTATTACGTGATGCCGTTCATCGACGGCGAAACGCTGCGGGCGAAGCTCGATCGCGAAACGCAGCTGGGCGTGGATGACGCGGTGCGCTTTGCGCGGGAAGTGGCCGATGCGCTCGACTATGCGCACACGCGCGGCATCGTGCATCGCGATGTGAAGCCCGAGAACATCCTGCTGCACGGCGGGCACGCGCTCGTGGCCGATTTCGGCATCGCGCTCGCCGTGAGTGCCGCCGCCGGCGGGCGCATGACCGAAACAGGCCTCAGTCTCGGCACGCCGCTCTACATGAGCCCCGAGCAGGCGACCGCCGAGAAGGAGATCACCGCCCGCAGCGACCTCTACTCGATCGGCTCCGTCCTCTACGAGATGCTCGCCGGCCAACCGCCACATCTCGGCGGCTCGGCGCAGCAGATCGTGATGAAGATCATCGCCGACGTGCCGCGCCCGTTGCATGAGCTGCGCAAGACGGTGCCGCCGAATGTTGTGGCAGCGGTGGCGACGTCGCTGGAGAAGATTCCCGCCGACCGGTTCGGCACGGCGGCCGAGTTTTCGCGCGCGTTGGCGAATCTCTCGTACCGGCGCGCGGACAACGACGCACCGGGCGCGACCGCGCGAGGCCGCGGAAACACGATGCGCATTGCGGCGCTGGTTGGTGTGGTGGCGCTCGCCATCGGTGCAGTGGGCGCGCGACTGCTGTGGCGTGAGAAACCGGTACCGCAGCGCGCGGCGCGCGTGATGCTGACGTTTCCTGTGGGCCAGGAGCCGCAGGTCAACTCACTGTCCATCGGATCCATGCTGGCGCAACTGCCGGACGGGAGTGGCCTGGTGTATTGGGGCGCGGGCACCACGACCCGCGGAGCGTTGATGTTGCGGTTGTGGGACCGGCTCGCCCCAACCCGCACGCCGCACGGCATCGACGAAGGATGCTGCGTAGCGGTCTCGCCGACTGGCGATTCGATCGCGTATCTCACCAGTCCGCACAAGCTTGTGGTCGTGCCTCTGGGGGGCGGCCGGCCGATGACGGTCGCCGATTCGGGAATGACGGCGGTGACGAACGTGGGCGGCGGTGTGGACTGGGCCAGCAACGGGTGGATCTACGCGAGCGGCACGACGGGGCTGGTTCGCGTCCGTCCACAGGGTGGCGCCGTCGAGCGCGTCTCAACGTTCGATGCGACTCGGGGAGACCTCAGTCATTTGTGGCCGTCCGTCCTGCCGGGCGCCCGCGCCGCGCTGCTCACGGTGGTTCCGACACGGGAAGGCGCCGACCTCTCGCGACAGTTGATCGGCGTGGTGGATTTCGCGACAAAACGCGTGGACATCGCGTCGCAGGGCATCCGTGCGCTGTATTCGCCATCGGGCCATCTCATCGTCGTGAAATCGAACGGCGTGCTGTGGGCGGTGCCATTCAATGTGCGAACCCGCCGCA
>JANOKE010000833.1:0-21311 GCA_031419135.1 Gemmatimonadaceae bacterium | reverse complement strand
TTTCGCGATTCGTGGAAGCGACTCCACGCGGCGTCTCGTGGCTCGGCTTCTTTTACGGTGGCAACATCGTTGGTGGGGTGATCGGCAGTCTGTTGGCCGGCTACTACCTCCTGCGGCTGCACGATGTGGTCTACGCAACCGTGGTGGCGTTTGCGCTGAATGTGGTGGTTGCCGTGGCGGCATGGGCGTTGGCGACTCGCACCTCGTACGCGCCGTCCCATCTGGCCAGCAACAGCGCCGCAACGGCGAAGCCGGTGGTGTCGACGCGGCCCAGACTCTTCGATGCGCCCTCCGGTTCGATGCCCGTGTATATCACGATCGCGCTTTCCGGGTTTACCGCGCTCGGGAGCGAAGTCGTCTGGACGCGACAGCTCTCGCTTAACCTTGGCGCCACCACGTACACGTTTTCACTCATTCTGGCGGTGTTTCTCGGCGGCCTGGGACTTGGCAGCACGGGCGGTGCGGTGCTGGCGCGCACGTCCGACAATGCGCGCACCGCGCTCGGATGGTGTCAACTGCTGCTCGTGGCCAGCATGGCCTGGGCCGCATTTGCACTCACGCAGTCCATCCCTTACTGGCCGGTAGATCCGCAGTTGGCCAGTAAACCGGTGTTCACTTTTCAGATGGACCTGGTGAAGACGATGTTTGTCGTACTGCCGGGCGCCATCTTGTGGGGCGCGAGCTTTCCACTTGCGCTCGCCGCCGTTGGTACGCGTGACGCCGATCCCGGCGTTGTGGTTGGCACGACCTATGCGGCCAACACTGTCGGGGCCATCGCGGGTTCGCTGCTGGCCAGTCTCGTGTTCATTCCGCAACTCGGCACGCAGAGTTCGCAACGACTGCTGATCGTGGTCGCGGCCATCGCCGCGCTGCTGATGCTCGTGTACCGTCCCACGAACATCGTTGGTCCGGTTCGGCTCTCGGGAAGTGCGGCGTCGCTGCTGGTGATGGTCGTCGCGGTCACGGGATGGCTGTTGACCACCGTGATTCCCGTGCCGCCAATCCTGGTTGGCTATGGTCGCTTCGTGGCCCGTCGCATCAACAACCACGGGGAGTTCATCTTCGCCGGTGAAGGGATGAATTCTTCAATGGCCGTGTCGCAACTTGGGAACGGCGTGCTGAACTATCATAACGCCGGCAAAGTGCAGGCTTCCAGTGAACCGCAGGACATGCGCCTGCAGCGCATGCTGGGTCACATGGCCACGCTGCTTCCCACGCAAGCGCCATCGCGCGTGCTGGTGATCGGCTGCGGCGCAGGCGTGACGGCCGGGTCGGTGAGTATCGATCCCCGACTCACGCATGAAGTGATCGCGGAAATCGAACCGCTGGTGCCGGCCGTGGTGTCAAAGTTTTTCAGCGCGCACAACTTCAACGTTGTGCAGAACCCCAAGGTTGAAGTCAAGATCGATGATGCACGCCACTATCTGATGACAACCCGCGACACCTTCGATGCCATTACTTCCGACCCGTTCGATCCATGGGTAAAAGGCGCCGCTGGCTTGTACACCAAAGAGTTTTTTACGCTCATCAAGGACAAGCTGAACGCGGGCGGGGTAGTGACGGTGTTTGTGCAGTTGTACGAGAGCAATATGGATGCCGTCAAGAGCGAGGTCGGCACGTTCCTTGAGGTGTTCCCGGAAGGTATGGTATTCGGCAACGAGCACCAGGGCGCCGGGTACGATGTAGTGCTGGTTGGTCAGAAAACCCCCGCGCCCATCAACGTCGATGCAATCGCCGCGCGACTGGCGTTACCCGAGTACGCCCCCGTGGCCGCATCGCTTTCGGAAATCGGCATCAACTCCGCCATTGAACTGATGGCCACATTCACCGCGCGCGCCGATCAGTTGCGTCCCTGGCTGGCCGACGTGCAAATCAACCTCGACAAAAACCTGCGCCTGCAGTATCTGGCAGGCTTCGGGCTCAACCTGTACGAGCAGGCCACGATCTACTCCGCGATGATGCCGCAACGGCGGTACCCCGAGGGACTCTTTACCGGATCACCTGCCACGCTCGCGGAGTTGCGAGCACGGATTGAGCCGTAGGCGTCACTTCACACGTTTGCCCGCCTTCACCACCAGCTCCACACGGCGCAGTACCGTCATGTCGGTCAACGGATTGCCGCGTACGCCAATGATGTCGGCCGCCTTGCCCGCTTCCACGGTGCCCACCTTGTCCAACACGCCCAATGACAGCGCCGGCCAGAACGTCGCGGCGCGTATCGTTTCCATGGGGTCCATGCCGTACGCTGTCACCCAGGCAATCATCTCTTCGGGCGTCGCGTATCCGTGGAAGTTGGCCGGTACGCCCGCATCGGTGCCGATGAGCAGTCGCACACCACTCTCGCGCAATTGACGGAACTTTGGCGCCAGTGTCGCCCGTCGATTGGGCACGAAGCGATAGTAGGTGAGCGTGTCGAGTCGGGCGAGTGAGCCTTTCACGTCGGCCGCGATATCCGGCGAGAGTCCGCCGTACCATCGCGGATCGTTCACGTAGCCAGGATTGTCACGACGCGTCGCGTAGTTGGTGAGTACGTCAATCGTGGGCGTCCAGTACAGCGGCGGGCGATTGCCCTGCGCGGTGCGGGCGCGCAACGCCGCAATGACATCGGGCGGGTATTCGGGCGCCGTGGCAAGGCCGGTGTGTTCGAAATCATCCACGCCCGCCGCGAGTCCCCGACGGATCTCTTCCGGTCGATGCGCATGCGCAACCACCGGCAGCTTGCGCTTGTGCGCCTCGTCTACCACCGCGCGCACCTCGTCCATCGTCATCTCGTCCTGATCGATGAGCTTGATAACGCTCACGCCCGCGTCGGCCAGTCTGTTGACCTTGGCGCGCGCGTCCTCCACCCCATTCACTCCCCAACGGAAGTCTTCGGTGCCAGGATAGGGCGCGTGCTGCAGGAACGGTCCCGAGGTGTAGATCGTTGCGCCGCTCAGTTCACCGCGGTCAATCTTTCGCTTGACGCTCATCAGCGGCTCCAGCGGTCCACCAAGATCGCGAACACTGGTAACCCCGTGCAGCAACGATTGCTTCGCCGCGATCGGAATGACGTCGGCGGCGAGGCGTGCCGGATATACGCTGTCCCAGTGTGCGTAATTGCCGTGTCCTACAAGCATCAGGTGCACATGTGAATCAAACAGACCCGGCAGCAACGTCAGGCCAATCGTGTTCACGACCGTTGCGCCGACGGGCACCCGCAATTGGCCCACGCGTCCAACCGCCGAGATGCGACCGTCGCGGATCAGCACGACGCTGTTCCGCACGGGTGTCGCGCCGTTTCCGTCAATGAGCGTTCCGCCCACCAGCGCCATGGTGCCGGAATTGGTGTTCGGCTGACAGGCGCGGGCGCGGTTTGACCACGTGGCTGACGAACCCAGAACGATCATGAGTGCCATTAGTATCCGTCGCGCGTGGTGGGGCATCAGTCTCTCAGTGAGGGGTAGTGGCCCGTCGCGGGCGCGGTGGTCACGCGACTCGCGACGACGAATCCCAGGCGCGACAGAAGTGCGCTGCGCCAGTGCTCCATGATCTCGTACACGGTGGGCACCACCACCAGGGTGAGGACGGTTGACGCAATCACTCCGCCAATCACCGCGCGTCCCAGCGGGGCGCGAAAGTCGCCGCCCTCGCCGAAGCCGAGTGCCACCGGTATCATGCCGGCGATAAGCGCGAACGTCGTCATGAGGATGGGCCGAAGTCGGATCCGTCCGGCTTCGATGAGCGCGTCGCGCACACTCAACCGCCCGTCGGTGTGCGCCCACTTCGCGAAGTCGATCAGCAGGATGGCGTTCTTCGCCACGATCCCCATCAACATCATCACGCCGATGAGACTCATCACGTTGAGCGTGTCGCCGGTGGCGAGCAGCGCGCCAACAACGCCAATGAGTGACAGCGGCAGGGAGATGAGGATAACGAGGGGCTCGAGGAATGAACCGAATTGCACAACCAGAATGAGGTACATGAGCATCACGGCCACGCCCAGCGATGTGATGATCGACCCGAACATCTGGTTCTGACTTTCGACCTGTCCACCCTCGGTCACACGATAGCCCGGCGGCAGCGGCACCTGGCGTACGCGGGTCATGACATCGCTCGCCACATTCCCCATGGACGCGCCAATCACGTTCGCGCCAACGGTGACCACGCGGCGGCGTTGGAAATGGTCAATCTGCGCCGGACCGGTTCCCGCAGTGATGGTTGCCACTTGCTCCAGCGGCACGAACTGGATCGGTCGTGCGCCGTCGCCTGCCGCGCCAGCCACCATGATCGGAAGACTGGCCACGTCGCGCACACGTTCGCGTGCACCGGGAGCGAGACGAACGCGCACGGAGCGTGAAATGCCTGCGGGATCCACCCATGTTCCGGTCTCGACACCTGCGAAGGCGAATCGCAGGGCCGTGGCCAACTGCCCCACGCTCACACCCATACTGGAGGCGAGTCCACGATTCACACGTACGCTCAACTCGGGCGTCTCACCTTTGGTGGAGAGACCCACGTCAACGGCTCCCGGCGCCATTCGCACCGAGTCGGCGATCTGCATGGCGAGACGGCCCAGCGTAATGGCGTCCGGCCCCTGCACCTGCAGTTGCATGGCTTTCTGGTTGCCGCCCAGACTGGCGGCCGTAAAGGTGTTGGTCACCGCTCCGGCCACGTGTCCGATTTCCACGCGAATCACTGCGGCCAGTGCCTCCTGGCTGATGTTGCGTTCGCTCTTGGGTACGAGGCGCACATAGATCGTGGCGGCATCTACCGCCCCTGATCCCGTCGCACTTCCGGCCGTGGAGTAGCAGTACGCCACCTCCGGATGCTGGCGGATTATCCGCGCAACTTCTTCGGCTTTTGAGACCGTGTACTCCAGCGTCGATCCCGGTGGCGTTTCGACGGAGATGTTGAGCTCACTGTTGTCCTGGACCGGCGCAAAGCCGAACCCGCCGAATGTGACCTGCAGCGCGATGGCGAGCACCAGACTGATCACGGCAATTGCAATCATCCACCACCGATGATCGAGCGCCCACCCGATCACGATCTTGTAGCGATCCGCCTGCCGGTCAAACCAGACGTTGAAACGATCGAGGGTGCGCGCGATGACATTGCGCCGCTGATGGGCCTCGAGTTGCGGGTCGGGCCAGTAGGCCGACAGCATCGGATCAAGCGAAAATGACACAAAGAGCGACACCAGCACGGCACTGGCAATCGTCAAGGCGAATGGTTTGAAGAGCTGCCCCGCGATCCCCGGCATGAATCCCACCGGAACGAACACGGCCACGATGGCGAACGTCGTCGCGGTCACCGCGAGTCCGATTTCGTTGGTGCCCTCGTGTGACGCGCGCACATGATCTTTCCCCATCTCGATATGGCGCACGATATTTTCCCGCACCACAATCGCGTCATCGATCAAAATGCCAATGGCCAGCGAGAGGCCCATCAACGACATCACGTTGAGCGTGAAGCCAAACAGGAGCAACGGCGCAAACGCCGCGAGCACCGACACGGGGAGCGCCAGCCCGGTGATGACCGTGGAGCGCCACGAGTTGAGGAAGAGGAATACCACGAGTACCGTCAGTGCGGCGCCCTCGACCAGCGTCTCTTCCACGTTGCGTACGGAATTGCGAATGCGCGTGCCGCCGTCGCGAACCATCTCCAGTCGAGTGCCCGCAGGCAGCCGCGTCTGCAGCTCGGCCATCCGTGCGCGTATGCCGTCGCTCACGGCGGTGGTACTCGCCTCGCGCGACTTGATGATGTCGAGGCCAATGGCCAACGTGCCGTTGAACATCGCCGCCGATGTCGGTTCCGCGGCGCCCGCTTCCACGTCGGCCAGCTCACCGAGTCGCAGGAGACCGCGGCCACGCGTGGCGATCACGATCTGCGCAAACTCCTCTGGACGTTCGAGACGTCCATCCAGACGTATCACCCGTCGTTCGAGCGCGCCATTCACCCGCCCCACCGGTGCGGCAATGTTTTGCGAGCGCACGGCATTCACCACTTGATCGATACCCACACCGGCGGCGGCGAGCGCGCCGGGTCGCACATTGATGTTCAGTTGCGCGCTGTCGCCGCCCACGATTGTCACCTGCGCCACGCCCGTCACGGATCGCAATTCTCCGCCAATCAGTCCGTCCGCCAATTGCGTGAGCACCGGGGTGCTGAGTGTCGTTGAGGTAAGCGCCAGCGACACGATGGGACGCTGATTGGGATCGAAACGGTTGACGACCGGCTCCAATATCTCCTGCGGCAGCTGCGGGCGCACCACAGAAATCGCATCACGCACATCCTGCATCGCCTGATCGACGTTCTTCGAGAACACGAACGAAATAACGATCTGCCCGAAGCCGTCTGTCGACGTGGAGTTGAGCTTGTCGATGCCGCTGATGCCCGACAACTTGTCTTCGAGACGCGTGACGACCTCGCGTTCGACAACGTCCGGGGCCGCTCCCGGGTAGCCAACGCCTACGAACACCACCGGCGGGGCCAGTTCAGGAAATTCATCGGTGTCGAGTCGCACCAGCGACGCCAGCCCAAACGCCGCCAGTGCCATCATCGAGACCACGGTGATAATCGGCCGTCGAATCGCGAAATCGGAGATGAACACGCTGCAGGTACTGCGAGATCGACGAGCTTACGAAACCGGGGGCTTCCTGGTTGGCGGTGGTGGCGGTGGCGTTTTTGGCGCCGGAGATTTCGGGGGGACCGTTTTTGGCTTCGTGGTGGTGGGACTCCCGGCCGCGGGTTTCGCGTCAGGCTTTGGGACCACGGCCGGCGCGGGCGATGTTGGCTCGCGCACGGGAATGGGCGCGACCGCCGGCGCTGACGGCGGGGGCAGCATCATAGCCTTGATCACGTCCTCGGGAACCTTGCTGGTGGTCAGGCTCACCAGTCCCGACGAGCTGACATCGAACGCGGATCGCGACATCTGAATTTTTGCGAGCACGATTTGCTTCGGCACCTTGCCACTCAGCATGCGGACCACAATCTCGTTGGACAGCACTTCGTCGAGGCCAACCAGTGTCGAGAGCGCCGACCCGCTTCGCCGCGCATTGTCCGAAACCTGGAGCATCAACTTGATGATGTTCTGGTCAACCTTGAACGAGACCAGCGAGATGATACCGTCGGACGAGAGATCAAATCCCGGGCGCGCCGAATTGATCTTGCCGACAATAAGATCTTTCGAGAGCTTGCCGGCAACCATCTGGACCACGGTCGCGTTGGTCAACACCTCGGTATCACCCTGAGCGCGCGACTGCTGCAGCGGGGCCACCATCAGAACACCTATGGCCGCTGTCCAGCCGCTGGAAACGGCGCGTATGGAACGGGCGAAGCGCATCGAGTTCTCCTCCTCAGAAAGGCCGCTGAATTTCCACCGTCACGTCAAGATGCTGTTGCTCCCCCGTACTGGCAAGCACTCGAGCGGGGCGAGCGCTCTGGGAGCCCGCTCCGGACATCGCGTGGTACGTCTATCCCGTTCCACTTGATCTGGCGGACTGATCGGCCCGACTGCAGAATCGGAATTGCCCTGAACGCGACGCGGTCGCGCGGCGCAGACAGGTTCACCAGCAAGCGTGGCCAGGGTCGACGAACGCCTGTTGTCGATTTCACGACCAGCCAATCGACTACTCGCTGATCACCACGCCGATCCACACTCCACGCTGAGGATGTCATGAAGTATCTGTGCCTGATCTATGACGAAGAGAGCAAGATGGCCGCGATGCCCAAGAGCGAATCGGATGCGTTCAAGGGCGAGTATTTCACTTTTACGCAGGGTATCACCAGCGGTGGTCAGTTTGTCGCCGGAGAGGCGCTGGAGCCGGTGCACACCGCCACCACGGTGCGCGTTCGCAATGGAAAGGTCACCACCACCGATGGTCCATTTGCCGAGACGAAGGAACAGCTGGGCGGATTCTATCTCATCGAGGCCAAGGACTTGAACGAGGCGATCCAGATCGGGTCACGCATCCCATCGGCGCGAACTGGCAGCATCGAAGTCCGGCCGATCATGGTGTATTCGTCGATGTAGGGTGTCGAACGTGAATGGGAGCGAGCATGCGGTGGATGATATTCGCGTTCGGGTCGACGCGGTGTATCGCAACGACTCCCGGCGGGTGCTCGCTACCCTGATTCGCCTCTTCGGCGACTTCGATCGCGCTGAGGAGGCGATGCACGACGCCTTTGCCACCGCGCTCGATCGTTGGCCGCGAGAGGGTGTGCCTGCCAATCCGTCGTCGTGGCTGATCTCGGTGGCCCGCTTCAAGTTCATCGACGCGGCGCGGCGACAATCACGGTTTGAGTCGGCGACTACGCTGGTCGCGGAGCAGTTGCATCCACCGCAGGACGACGCGCCACCAGCCGATGACGATGAAGTCGCGGACGACCGGTTACGCCTGGTCTTCACGTGCTGTCATCCGGCGCTTTCGCTGGAAGCGCAGATCGCGCTCACATTGCGCGAGGTATGCGGGCTCACCACGGAGGAAATCGCGCACGCATTTCTGATTGCCCCATCAACCTTGGCGCAACGCATCGTGCGTGCCAAAGGCAAGATCCGGGACGCCCGTATTCCGTATCATCTGCCGAGTCTCAACGAGCTGCCAGCGCGACTCGATGGCGTTCTGCGCGTAATCTATCTGGTGTTCAACGAGGGATACTCGGCGACCTCGGGCGGTGCAATCACGCGGCGGGACCTCTCGGGCGAAGCGATTCGGTTGGGGCGGCTGCTGTGCGCGCTGATGCCTGAGCCGGAGGTCCATGGATTGCTGGCGTTGATGCTGCTGCACGAGGCGCGACGGCCGGCCCGAACGTCGTCGTCAGGCGAGCTGGTGTTGCTCGACGATCAGAATCGCGGCATTTGGGATCATCCCATGATTGTGGAGGGGTCGGCACTGGTGCAGCGAGCGCTGGCCTCGCGCCGAATCGGACCGTACACGTTGCAGGCGGCCATTGCCGCCGTGCACGCTGAGGCGTCGGATGCATCGCACACCGACTGGTCGCAGATTGTCGGATTGTACGACGTGCTGCTGCGCGCCGACGACTCGCCCGTCATCGCACTGAATCGCGCGGTCGCGCTGGCGATGCGCGATTCGCCGCAGGCCGGTCTGGCGGAAATCGACGCGATTTTTGCGCGAGGTGACCTGATCGACTATCATCTGGCGCACGCCGCACGCGCGGATCTCTGCCGCCGTCTGGAACGCTGGCAAGACGCGCGCGCGGCGTACCTCACGGCCCTCGCGCTCACTCAACAGGAGCCCGAGCGGCGATTTCTTGAGCGACGATTGGTCGAGCTGCCGTGACCGGGCGTGGGGCACGAATCTACAATCACCCCTCATGCCCACGGTCACAGAGGGCAAACCGATCGCGCATTTCCCTCCCATCCCGCGTGGGCAGCACGCGCGGCACCTCGTCGCTCGTAATGCGCGCCCGAATCAGAATCGGGCCCCTGCCCTCATGCAACAGCGCTCGCGCCATTGGCGCGTCAGCCATCTGGAACACGTTGCGCGTTTCGGCAAACCCACATGACGCGGCGATGCCTGCGAGATCGACGCCAGCACTCGTGTGGCTGGCCTGCATCCCCGTCTCGCCGTACCGACCGTTGTCCAGTACGACAATCGCCAGATTGCGTGGCTGCTGCACTCCAATCGTGGCGAGACTCCCCAGTCCCATCAGCGCGTCGCCATCCCCCGTGATCACCACCACGCGGCGCTCCGGTCGGGCAATGGCGAGACCGAGTCCGATCATGGCGGTACCTCCCATCCCGCCCCACTGATACAGGTTGAGCGGATGATCGCCGGCGGCGGCGACATCATAGGTGGCCGAACCAAGGCCGCTCACCACGACGAGCCCGCCGCGATCGACCAGCAGTGCCTGCACGAACTCGCGCCGAGGAAGCGCCGACGGCGACGGAGACGAC
Organism: Gemmatimonadaceae bacterium; assembly: GCA_031419135.1. Classification (GTDB taxonomy): domain Bacteria; phylum Gemmatimonadota; class Gemmatimonadetes; order Gemmatimonadales; family Gemmatimonadaceae; genus Gemmatimonas. Next base: position 11,416 of record JANOKE010000833.1, on the reverse strand, counting down.
GTCATCAGCGAATCCACTGCTTGTGACCAATCAACTGCTGCGACAGCACGATGGCGACCGCTCGGTTGTCGTTGAACGCCATGTCGCATCCCGCGCCAACGATGTCATGCACATCCTCCGGCGCTTCGATGCGATACGTGGTAAACCCGCATGACGCGAGCACGCTTTCCGTAATCGAACCCATCGGCACTTGCCACGGATTGAACTCGCCGGATTCACCACGCATCGTGACGAACAGCAGGCATGGCACGCCAAAGCCGCGCACGATCGAAAACATATTCACGCAATTGCCCACGCCGCTGCTTTGCATGAGCAGCGCCGCGCGCTGCCCACCCAGGGCGGCACCCACCGCGAGCGCCACCCCTTCCTCTTCGGTCGTCAGCACGACATCGGCAATGGTCGGATCGTCGATACAGCGCTGAATCAATCGTTGATGGCCGGCGTCGGGCACGTAGCCCACCTGACGCACGTCCACCCGTTTCAAGTGGGCGTAGATGGAATCGGGCCACGGTGTCACCATCAGTACTTCGGCACCAGCGGGTCCACGTCATCGCTCCAGCGCAAAATGCCACCAGCAAGGTTTGTGACGCGGGCAAATCCAGCGGACTGCAGCAATTGCGCCGCATCCGCGCTGCGTTTGCCACTGCGACACATCACGACAATCTCGCGCGAACGATCCAACGTGTCGAGCGCCGCGCCAATGGAACCCAGCGGGATCAGGCGCGCGCCCGGAATGGCGGCAATCTGTGCCTCGTACGGTTCGCGCACGTCTATCAGATCCACGTCATCCCCGCGCGTCAGGCGCGCCGACAGATCCAGTGGCGTAATCTCGTTCACCTCGCGACGATGCGGCGCGGATACCACCCTTGGGGTTCCACAGAACTCGTCGTAATCAATCAATCGCGTGATCGTTCGCGTTCCACATGCCGGGCAGTGCGGATCGCGGCTGATGCGCACGGAACGAAACTGCATGGTCAACGCGTCCACCAAAAGCAAACGGCCGGCAAGCGTTTCCCCAATGCCCAGTATGATCTTCAGCGATTCCGTGGCCTGAATCGTGCCGATCAATCCGGGAAGCACGCCAAAAACGCCGCCCTCCGCGCAATTCGGCACCATGCCCGGCGGCGGCGGCTCGGGATACAGACAGCGATAGCAGGGCCCGTCTGCGGTCGCGAACACCGACGCCTGTCCGTCGAACTGAAATACGGAACCGTACACGTTCGGCTTGCCGAGCAGTACACACGCATCGTTGGTGAGATATCGGGTGGGGAAATTGTCCGTGCCGTCCACCACGATGTCGTAGGCGCTCACGATGTCGAGCGCGTTGGCCGACGTGAGCCAGGCATCGTGCGTCTCGACGTGCACATGCGGATTGACATCGCGCAGTCGGTCGCGCGCCGACTCGAGTTTGGGACGACCCACGTCGCGACTGCCGTGAAGCAACTGTCGCTGCAAGTTCGTCTCATCCACCACGTCGTGATCGACAAGGCCCAGCGTACCCACGCCGGCCGCCGCCAGATAGAGCGCGGTGGGTGAACCAAGCCCACCCGCGCCAACAATCAGCACCCGCGCCGCTTTTAGCAAACGCTGTCCGGCCGGACCCACGCCGGGAAGCGTCAGGTGGCGGCTATAGCGCCGCAACTCCGCAGTCGTCAGCGCCGACCCGTCGTCCGGTCGGTCACGCGGTCCAACGTCAGGTGAATGCACGGTACGGTCCGGGAAAGCAGGAAGGATCAATGGTGGGCGTCCGTGAGTCAATGCGCAACAATCGACAGCGGCATGTCCGGCTGATATCATTGGCCTTCGGGATCCCTTTTCCGGAGGAGCGAGGAATGAGCGGAGTACGTGTACTCGTTGGAACACGCAAGGGAGCGTTCATTCTGACATCAGATGGCGCGCGAAAGACATGGGACGTAGTGGGCCCGCACTTTCCGGGATGGGAGGTCTATCACCTGAAGGGATCACCCGTCGATCCCGACCGACTGTATGCGTCGCCGTCCACGGGATGGTTCGGTCAGGTCATTCAGCGTTCCGACGATGGCGGCGTGACATGGGCCCCGGTGGACAACAAGTTCACCTATGATGGTGTGCCCGGTACGCATATGTGGTATGACGGCACCCCGCATCCGTGGGAGTTCAAGCGTGTGTGGCACCTGGAACCGTCACTGACTGACCGGGACCTCGTGTATGCCGGCGTCGAGGACGCGGCCATTTTCAGAACGACGGACGCCGGTGCCCACTGGGCCGAACTGCCCGGGCTGCGCGAACATGGGTCGGGATCGAGATGGCAACCGGGCGCCGGCGGTCTGTGCCTGCACACCATCGTGCTGGACCCAACCAATGCCAATCGGATGTACATCGCCATCTCCGCTGCCGGTGCGTTCCGCACCGACAACGGCGGCACCAGCTGGACGCCGATCAACAAGGGCCTTCGGTCGGCGCAGCTCCCCGATCCCGACGCTGAAGTGGGTCACTGTGTACACCGGATCGCCATGCATCCGTCAAGACCGCAAACGTTGTACATGCAGAAGCATTGGGACGTGATGCGGAGTGACGACTGCGGCGATCACTGGCACGAAATCAGCGGCAACCTGCCCAGCGATTTCGGATTCCCGATCGCCGTACACGCACACGAACCGGAAACGATTTACGTGGTGCCGATTACGAGCGACGCGCACCACTTTCCTCCGGAAGGCAAGCTGCGCGTATACCGAAGCCGAGCCGGCGGAAACGAATGGGAAGCGCTGACGAACGGCTTGCCGCAGCACGACTGCTATGTGAACGTGCTACGCGATGCGATGGCGGTGGATTCACTCGATTCCTGCGGTGTGTATTTCGGAACAACTGGTGGCCAGGTGTACGCCTCCGGTGATGCGGGCGATCACTGGACGCCGATCGTGCACGATCTTCCGTCGGTGCTGTCGGTTGAGGTCCAGACACTCTCATGATTCGCGTCGTGCTGCCGTCGCCACTGCGGTCATTGGCTCAGGTAGGCTCCGAGATATCCGTCGTGGTCACCGGCGCGGTGACGCAACGCTCAGTGTTGGATGCGGTCGAGGCCGGGCATCCGATGCTGCGGGGAACGATGCGCGACCATGTCACCCAGCAACGTCGGGCGTTCGTGCGCTTTTTTGCCAGTGAACAGGATTTATCACTCGAGTCACCCGATGCCCTGCTGCCGGCCAGCGTGGCAGACGGTCGGGAGCCGCTGCTCATCGTTGGCGCGATGGCGGGCGGGTAGCCTATGACGCAACGCACCCCCTTTGGAGACGATTCCATGTCACTGTACGACGAGCTGGATCTGCTGGATCAGGCAGAGTCCGAGACCAGCCAGATCGCCAACGAGACGGATTTTGCGAGTGATGTCGATCGACGCCAGTTCGTATTTCTGTCGTTGGCCGCCGCCGCCGCCACAACATTCGGATTTGGCGCAAAGGCACTGGCACAGACCGACGGAGCCGGTCGAGGCGCACAACCGGCGGTTCCGCCCGTGCCACTCGACAACATGGAACCGGTTTCCTGGACGTTTCAGCCCTACCCCGGCGGTATCGGCACACTGCTCGAGAAAACCTACCGCGAAAAGGGTGTCGCGGCGTTTGGCCGTCAGGCATTTGCGTGGAATGCCACAACCGCAGGAGCGTTTCATCTTGCGCCCTGGGGAACTGCCGCGCTGCCGTCCACCGACGAAGAGATCGCCTTCCTTCCCGTCCACCGTCTGTCAGCCGCGATAAAAGCCGGCAAGCTCACGTCGTTGCGTCTCACGAAAATCTATCTCGACCGACTGAAAGCCCTCAACCCAGTTCTGCTCTGCGCGGTGACCGTGATGGAGGAAAGCGGCCTCGCCGAGGCCGCGCGGATGGACGCCGAGCTGAAGGCCGGAAAATATCGCGGACCGCTGCACGGCATTCCGTGGGGCGTGAAGGACCTGTTTGCCGTGAAAGGCACGCCCACCACATGGGGTGCTGCCGATTTCGAGAATCGGGTCATCGATCAGGATGCAGAAGTGGTCGTGCGACTTCGTAACGCTGGCGCGGTGCTGATTGCCAAGTTGTCTACCGGCCAGTTCGCGCAGGGCGGCAACTGGTTCCGCGGCGGCACGAAAAACCCGTGGAACATCACGCAGAGCTCCAGCGGTTCTTCAGCCGGTCCCGCGTCGGCCACCGCGGCGGGGTGCGTGGCGTTCGGCATAGGCACCGAAACATCCGGTTCGATTGTCAGTCCGGCCACTGCCTGTGGCGTCAGCGCGCTTCGGCCAACATTCGGACGTGTGAGTCGTTCGGGTGGCATGGTGTTGGCCTGGTCAATGGATCGCGTGGGACCACTCACCCGCACGGTCGAAGATGCGGCGATGGTGTTCAACGTCATGCACGGCGCCGACGCGAAGGACCCCGGATCGATCACGATGCCGTTTCACTTCGATGCGAACATTGATCTGAGCGCGCTCCGCATTGGTATCCGGCGTCAGAACGCAACCACACCGGATCCGGTGTTTCTGGCATTCGCCGACACGCTCAAGACGCTCGGCGCCAAACCCACGGAACTGGCTGATCCACCAACGGTCGCCGGTAGCCAAGGTGGTATCAATGTGGAGTCGGCGGCGGCTTTTGATTCGTATGTGCAGACGAAAGCGAAAGAGCTGGGGATGGATATGGCCACCGTACTGACAACGTATGGTCGACCGGCCGGCGGCAGCGGCGGCGGCGGCGGCGGCGGCGGCGGCGGAGGAGGAGGAGGAGGAGGAGGAGGAGGAGGAGGCGGCGGCGGCGGCGGCGGCGGCGGCGGAGCGGGCGCACCTGCCGTAGCCGGAGCGAGTGGTGGAGTGACCGCTGCCGCACCGACCAACACCGCGCAACTCAATCGGTGGGTGCCCGGTCGCACTCCCACCGCGATGGATTTCATCCAGTCACAGCGTCGCCGTCAGATCCTGATCACCGCGTGGCAGGACTACCTGAAAAACATCGATCTGTACGTCGGTGCGTCCGACACCGGCGTGCACGCGCAAACGGGGCACCCGGTTGTGGTGGTACAGATGGGATATGGCGTGCGTGCGCCAGGGGGCGGTGGTGGACGAGGCGGCGGCGCAGGCCGCGGCGGTGACTCGACGCGCGCGGCCGCGCCGCAACCACCGCTCAACCCGCAACCGATCTGTACGCAGATCGCGGGGAATCTATACCTCGACGACATTATTCTATCGGTCGCGCACAAATATCAGCGTAACACATCGTGGCATCTGGAGCGACCAAAACCCGGCTGAATTCTCCTCACGTCGCTGGCACGCGCATCAGCTTTGCGCCGGGGTGATCGTGGCCTCCATCCCGGTGGACTGATGGCGCACAATCTTCACCAGATCCGGAGCGGCGAACACCACCTGTGTAAAACTCAGATCATCCATCGGGATGAAAAACGCCCGCGGTGGCTCACCGGTCACGACACTCTGCTCAAATTCCCTGAGCCCATCGCAGTAGAAGCGGTTACAGGTGTCACCTCGCATGTCACGCGGCAACGTGCAGCCGGTGGCATGCTGGTACACGCAGCCGTTTTGCAGTGTGTTTTTCGGAACGTGCGACAAATAGGCGTCGAGGATTTCGTCGATGTCGGCGTTCGGATGTGCACATCGATATGCCAGCATCGTGTAGGGGGTGATGTAGGCATGGTCGTCGCCCGTTCGACAGCAGGACCCGCGACATCCAACGCAGGCGTGCAGCATCACCTCGCCAACCTCCTTCGATGGCGGTACCAGTGCAGGCAATGGGGGTCGCGGCTGCTCGGTGCCCTCGTCGACGGCCTCCTGGTGCGCTATCGCCTGTTGAAGGACGTGCTCCAGGTGCGCTCGAAGCGCGCGCCGTCGACGCGTGGGCAATTTGCGCGACGGCGCGTAATTCTGCGGCACAATCGTGAGACGATATGAGTGAGCGTCGGCAATGCCGAGTTCGGCCGCCACGCGTGCGCGCAGTGCGATTCCCTCCGACTCAAGCCGCTTGCGGCGTTCCCGCCGCATCGCGAGGGGTCGGTCTGCCAGCCACACCTGGCGGCAACTCGGCTGAGCGCATGTCTGGGCGGCGCGTTGATGTACCGTAAGCGCCCGGCCGCACACCGCGCATCGCTCGTGTGCCGGTACGGCATCGAATTTCCACGCGCAGATTGGCTTGCCACACACGAGACCGGCGCGCGACTGCAGTGCCGTCAGCGCCGTCCCACAAACTGCGCATGACATACGCTCGCGAAACGCACTCATTCCGCGACTCCTCCTTGCGTCACGCCACCGCAGGGTGGTGCAGCCGCTTCAGCACGGACAGTACTCCACCGGCGAACGGTCATTTCCAGACGGCTGAGAGTACGCGTGTGAAACTGCCGCCAAGCAACAACCGGATGTTCGTATCGGAGTGTTTGCGGCGCACCATCGCCTCCGTGAGATCAAAGATCCGCTTTGGATGATCCAGACCATCGACATGCGCCAGACCATTCGCGGCCATGTAGGCGCCGTAGCGGCTGAAGTTCGGTTGCAACGTGACGTCCGACGCACCCGTCCGCGGCATGCCATTGGACAGCCCCGCCATATCGAGGTCGGTCCCGATGCCAACATGTTCCGCTCCTATCAGCGTGAACAGGTGCTCGACATGATCGACCACATGCTCAACCGTCACCGGAGGCGCCGGACGAATCATGAAGCGGATCATCGGAATGCCAACCACGCCGCCCTTCGCAGCCAGCAGACGGAGCGCTTCGTCGGTCTTGCAACGCATGCAAGACGCCAGCATTTTGCGACTCGACGCGTGCGAGAAAATCGGCGGACGTGTCACAACGTTGAGCGCATCGAGCGTCGTCTGGTCGGCGCAGTGCGACAAGTCCACCACCATACCCACCCGCTCCATGCGCGCCACAATATCGTGCCCGAATGCCGACAGGCCGCCGTCTCGATTTTCCAGAAACCCCGCTCCAATGCGGCTTTGCATGTTATACGTCAGCTGCGACACACGCTGGCCAAGCTGGTAAAACGTGTCCACATCGGCGGTGGTACGGAAATGATCGGAGTTCTGTGCGGTTATCATGATGCCGATGCGCCCCGACCCCTTGATGGACCGCAGGTCACCGGCGTCATCGATGCGGGTAAACCAGTCACTGTGCGACGCAATAAAGCCATTCCACTGCGCCTGGAATTTGACGGCGTCGTCATAGTTGGCCGGTCCACTGCCGAGGGCAAGGATGTTGACGCCAGACGCGCGAAACGTGGCGAAGTGTTCGGCGGTGAACGCGGCGGGATCTCGCAGCCACCGCGTGGCCAGCGGGACATCGTCCTTCCGATAGTCGTCGAACGCGAACTGACAGAGCATATCGATAACCGTGGACTCTTGCATCAGCGCGATGGTGCGCGCCGAGTACTCGGCGCGGCTCTCCGCGAACAGACGATAGCGTCCACGCAGAAACGCCGGCGCGGCAAGCGAAGACATCGCGGCGGTGGTCATGCAGCGGAGGGCGGTCCGGCGATCCATGGTGTCCTGTGGGAGGGAGTCTCGCAGAATGTATTCCGCGTGAGCCGTGCTGGCGAGGAGACGGGCCGCACGCGACCGGTCCTGCCTGAGCGGCAACACGTTTCAGTGCGCCGATTGATCACTTGACGTACTCTCCAGCCAGCTGGACATTCCGTCCATGAACGTGGCCGATCATCGCAGCAGCGAACCCCCGACATGTCCGTACGCATCCTCGTAACTGGCGGCACCTTCGACAAAGAATACGATGAGCTGCAGGGCGCGCTCTACTTTCTGCACTCGCATGTGGCGGAAATGCTGCGGCGCGGTCGATGCCACCTGGAGGTTGCCGTCGAAGAACTGATGATGATCGACAGTCTCGACATGACGCCGTTGCACCGCGCGGCGATTGTCCATGCGTGCCGCACGTGCGCCGAGTCGCACATCGTGATCACGCATGGGACCGACACCATGGTGGAAACGGCGCACGCCCTCGCCGCCGACGTGCCGGGCAAGACCATCGTGCTCACCGGGGCCATGATCCCCTATGCGTTCGGCAGCTCCGATGGGCTGTTCAATCTGGGCAGTGCCCTGTCATTCGTGCAGGCGCTGGTGCCGGGCGTGTACGTGGCGATGAACGGCCGCTGCTTTGCATGGAACAACGTGCGGAAGAACCGCACCATCGGCGTGTTCGAGGCGATCGCGGCGTTCTGAACCAAGAATTAGTGGTGAACCGCAGGGGACACAGAGTTCGCGGAGGACAGCGTTGTGACGTGACGGCGGGCACTTCAACGAACACCATGTGGTTGATTGTTTGTGGAATCCATCGCGCGCGCGGGTTCGAAGGATATTGCCGCCAAGGATATGACCGCCAAGGACGCGAACTTCGCCAAGGACTACGTTGTTAAACAAGAAGGCTCTTCGGGATTTCGTGTGGGTAGAAACCGCGCATTTTGAAGGGTGTTCCTGCCAGTTTTGAGCGGCGAAGTGAACCACCTGAACCACGGAGCACACAGAGCGCACGGAGTCCCCCGGAACTGGAAAGCGTTCGCCCATACGAAGCCCCGAAGAGGGCGCCCCGGCCGTCGCTACGGAGAGGAACATGGCGTACCGCGGAGAACACACGTTCCGACAGATCATCAACTTCCATCCACGGAAACGCGCGGAACCAACGGAAACAACGGAAACGAACTTCATGGTATTGGTTTCCTTGTTGTGTCCCCTGTTTCCGCGCGTTTCCGTGGATGGCGGTTCAACGGCGCACCCGATCCACTTGCTGCCATCGCACCGCGTGATCGGCGCCTGTTCCGCGGCCTGCAAAGCCGTCGGACGTACAATTCACCCACACGAAGTCCCGAAGAGCCAACAAGAAGTTCCTTTGCGTCCTTTGCGACCTTGGCGGTAAGATTGGTTTGGTATTCCCCTGCCCGCAGAGCCACCCCACGACCCTCGTAAGCGATCCGTCCCCCGCGACCTCAGCGCCCCCTGCGGTTTGATATTTAGATTTCATGAATCGTGTGAGTCTTTCGGAATGTGGGAGAACCCGCGCGGGCCTCCTACAAAACCAATGGTCGCATCTCCGAGATCGCCATCACGTTGCGCTCCGGATCGCGACAGAAGCTCATCCACACCTCGTGCGTACCGGTCTTCCCCACCAGATGCGGCGCGTCATCGAATGGCACCCCGCGCGCGACCATCGCGGCGTAGGTGGCCTGAATATCCGCCACATCGAAATACAGAATCGAGTTCGGGTGATCGAATTCCGGTGCGCTGGGTTGCGATAGCATGAGCCGAACGCCCGCGGCATCGAAAAATGCCATGCCGCTCGTTTCGAACTGCAGCGAAAGGCCCAGTCCGTCCCGATAGAACGGCACCGCGGCCGCCACGTCGTGCTGTACCAGTGCGATCTGCTGGAGCTTCCCAAGTCGGAAATCCATCGGTCCTCCACGGTGCGGGGTTGAGCGTCGCATAGCCCAGTCCATTGTGTTTGTTAGCTATGCTAAGTATTATGTGCGATGCCCGTTCGTCCTGCAAGCCCCCCGCCAGACCTCGCCGAACAGCTCCATCGCCTGGCCATCCAATTGTTGCGTCGCTTGCGCATCGAAGACGCCAGGTCGGGTATCCCGCCAGCGCGTTTGTCGGCACTCTCGGTCCTGGTATTCAGTGGCGCCTGCTCGCTGTCGGCGCTGGCCAACGCGGAACAGGTCAAGCCACCCACCATGACCCGTATTGTTGATGGTCTGGTGGCCGACGGGCTCGCCACGCGCACCGCCAACCCGGCAGATGCACGCGCCGTACGTATTCGCGCCACCGCCAAGGGCACTCGTTTGCTGTTGGCTGGGCGTGATCGGCGCGTGGCGCGACTGCACGCAGCACTCGCGAGTCTGACCGCAACAGAACGTGCGGCGCTGGATGCCGCGATCCCGCCGCTGACTCGCACGGTGCGGGCAATCGCCGCCGAATAGCATCGGCGGCCCTGCTTTTGGTTGTTGGTGCTACCGCAGCAGCGCACTCCATATCAGCGGCCAGGTCGCGTTGGTCTGTGCCCGATACTGCGGCCGAAACCCATACAGGACCACGTGCCCCCCCCCCTGCCCGACCGACACATCCACCATCGCCGCCTTGCCATTCAAACGCGCGCCGCCCAGCAGCCACCCGGACAGCAGTGGATCGCCCGCCGACTGGTAGCGAGCCACCGCCGTCGCGCGTGAGGCATCGAGGATGTCGAACGCGGGGCTGTCTTCGAACCAGAAGGCCGGCACCGGCGCCATGAAGGAGAGCGCCAGCGGATGAGTGCGGGCGATCTCGACGCTCAACAGCGAACCGGGCGCGTAAAAATCGGTGTTCTTGACGCCCGCCAGCGCGTTCCTCACCGGTAGCGCAAACGTTTCGATGGCGTACTCGCTGGCGTCGTTGAACACCAGCAGCGATCCACCGGCCCCAACGAATTCAACAAGCGCTGCCGCACCGGACTCGCCCAAGCCACCCCGCAACGAGTCCGGATATGGCGCGGCTAGTCCTCGGCGCAGTTGATTGGCGTTCTGTTCCGGAAGGATGATCGCGTCAAACCGCGCGCGCAGTCCACCGGCCCGCACGTCCTTGTCGTGCACCGTCGTGAACGCAATACGGTTGGCGTCGAACACCCAACGCGTCCATCCTTCGTCCATGCTCGCGTTGTAGCTCTGATAGATCGCAATCCGCTTGCGGCTGGTGCCGCTGAGTCCTGCCACGTTGTACGTGGGTTCGGCCACCGGTTTCACCAACGGGCCGAGCGCGATGCCGGGGCTGGTGAGCGGTTGCGCGTCCACGCCGAATAAGAGTGGCAACGTGTGCGCCGTTACGTCGTAGGGACGCTTTGGCGGACCGCCGGGATACTCCTGCAGGTTCGGATACTTCTGGCGCTCCAGCAGCGCCTTGGCGTACGACCCAAACGGTTGCATCATCGGCACGAGATAGTTGCCGTCGGGAATGCTGTTGTACACGTCAACCTGACCATGCTGCAACGTCCAGAGCATGCGGGTCAGCGCTGCAGGGTCACGTTGCTCCTTGGGAATGACATACACCGTAGGGACGGCCGTACTGGTCCACGGATGTTCAGCGGCCATCGCCCGATCGCCCAGCGTCGCGTAACTCTCCAGCCACCCAATGCGATTGCGTGCCGCCTCCACCAGCAACGCCCAGGTGGCGCTTACCTGATAGGACACGATGTCACCAATGCCCCACTTTCCACCGGGCCAAATAGCCGGGTAGTTCCACGTCGATTCACGCGCATCGTAGCCGCGAGCCGTGCCCAACTGCGCGAACGGCACGTCCACTGGCGATGCGAGTCGAGCACTGGCCGTTTCGGTGAGAATGCGTGCGCCGCGATGATTCAGCGAGTACTGCCGCGCCGGCGACCATTGGTCATACGAGGCGTTCGTCGCTACGCCGGTTTTTCCTTCCGCAATCAT
>JANOKE010000832.1:0-1531 GCA_031419135.1 Gemmatimonadaceae bacterium | reverse complement strand
GCGAATTCCGCGCTTCCACGCACTGTGCGGTGGCGCCACCGAGCCGGATTCCGAGTCGGCGACATACAGCATGTCGTTCTTGTCAATGTAGATCCCGCTGGGGCGACTGAACTGATACCACGTGTCCAGCAGCGTGAAGTTCTGATCCATGATCATGATGCGATCGTTGCCGCGATCGCCCACGAACAGTCGACCCCGTGAATCGATGGCGAGCGCGTGCGGCTGGTCGAGATCAGTGGGCCCTTTGCCAAACGTGCCCCACGTCTTGAGCAGTTTGCCGGACTTGTTGAACTTGAGGATGCGCGCGTTTGAGCCGGCGCGTGAGGCGTGTCCTTCGGCGATAAAGATGTCACCATTGCGCGCGGTGACAATGTCGTTCGGCATCCAGAAGAACGACGAGTCGCGACCGCCGCCAGCGGCACCCAACGTCATGAGGAGCTTGCCGTCAGGACTGAACTTGAAGATTTGATGACCGCGTGGAGGCGTTGGTGCAGCCCCGGCCACCGGTGCCGGTGCGCCACCGGTACACGCGCAGTCCGTGACCCACACGTTGCCGACCCGATCGACATGAATGCCATGCGGCGACATGAGCATGCCCTGGCCGAATGCTTTCACCATCGCGCCCGATGCATCGAACTTGAATACCGATGGCAGCGTGGACGCGGCACAGCTATTGACGGCACATCGCTCGGCCACCCAGATACTCTTGCCGTCTTTGTCGATATCCACGGCGCTCGTCGCTCCCCAAGTGCGTCCCTCGCCGAGCTTTGCCCAGCCAACCACGGTGCGATACGGATTGGGGGCTTCGTTCACGGGAGCAGGGGGCTGCGCGGCGAGCGAGGCCGCACAGAATACGGTAGCCGAAGCGAAACGAATCACTTCGTGAATTGCACGGCGCGGGATCATGGGCAGGGCGACTGAAGGGCGGGGAATGGCGTCAACGACGCCACCCATACAGTGTCGCGACTTTCGCTCGGGGGCAACTCCCTGTGGGCCCTTGGTGTCGCCTTGTGGGCAGCCGCGCGCCCCGTAATCGTTCGGGACCTCAATTCCGGTCTTACGCATGAAGGATCTCACAACTGGTTCCATCCCGCGGCACATCATTCGCCTGGCCATTCCCATGGCTGCTGGGATGATTTTCCAAACGCTCTATTATCTGGTGGATCTCTATTTCGTGGCGCGGCTCGGAGACGCCGCCGTGGCTGGTGTGAGCGCAGCGGGCAACGTGCAATTCATCGTCATGGCACTCACGCAGGTGTTGGGCGTTGGCACCATGGCGCTCATCGCGCATGCCGTGGGCCGACGCGACCAGGCCGACGCGAATCTGATATTCAACCAGAGTACCATGCTGGCCATGGTGTGCGGCGTCTCTGTGCTTATTGGAGGTTTTCTGCTCTGCAATCGATACATGCAGGCGGTCGGTGCCGATCCCGCGACGGTGGACGCCGGCACGCGATACCTCCGCGCGTTCATCCCCGGGCTGGCGCTCCAGTTTGCCCTGGTGTCGATGGGTTCCTCGCTTCGGGGGACG
>JANOKE010000831.1:0-1156 GCA_031419135.1 Gemmatimonadaceae bacterium | reverse complement strand
GTAACGACGACGGTGAGTGGCGTGGCCAGCGCCGTGCCGACCGGGGCTGTTTGACCAGTGCCGCCCTGAAGCCGGATCGCGGCCGGTGTTGCGCTAGGCCCCGTCGGTGAATCCTTGCGGCAGGCAGCGACGGCGATGGCGAAGAGGGCCAGTCGCAGAAGGTGCGAGGGTATCAGGATCGTGTTTCGAAGTGCGCGAGGTGCTCGGGCCATGCAGAACCACCGGCGAACGGTATGAGGGACGTCACAAGGCTTCACGAATGATACCAACGACGTCGCGATGAGGTGGTACATTCCACCCATGTACGATGAGGTGTCCCGACTGCCGGTCTCGTGGCGCGAATGGCGCGTGAGGCGTTGTCGTTCTATCGGACTGCTGATGTTGACGCTTGTCACCACCCTTGTTACGCCTGGCTGTTCCGAACGCAACCGGTCGGCTCGTTCCACCACCGGATCGTGGTGGCAGCGTGGCCAGCCGGACGAGCCCCCGCGGATGCTCAACCCCGTACTGCCATTTCAGTATCCCGTCGCCCAGTACCTGCGTCGGATGCAGGGGAATGTGACCCTGCGTTTGTTCGTTGACGAGGACGGACGGCTGGTTACTGACAGTACGCGAATCGAACAGCCGTCGGGCATTTCGGCCTTTGACTCGGCGGCACTGGCTGGAGCTCGCGAGTTGCGCTTCCGTCCGGCGCGGCGTCGTGGCACGGCGGTTCCCGTGGCCATGCTCTTTCCGGTGCACTTTCGGCACCCCGAAGGATCTCGCGTTCCCGGGGATACTTCGAAAGATCCAACCGTTTCCCAGTAATACGAGTACCCGGCGCTGGCTTTCCCTCTCTCGTTCGAATTCTGCTTATGGCCACGACACTGACTGCCGACACGACCGCTCAGGAACAACACCTGCGCCACCGGCGCCCCTATGACTCCGTGCTGGAGACCATCGGCTGGACGCCGCTGATCCGCCTGTCACGAGTGTCTAAGGGGATCCGCACGCCGATCTACGGGAAAGCCGATTTCTTCAATCCGGGCGGCAGTGTGAAGGACCGCATCGGGATGCCCATGATCGAAGCGCATGAACGCGCGGGGACGCTCAAGCCAGGCGGCATTATTGTGGAGGCCACAAGCGGCAATACGGGTGTCGGACTGGCGATCGCAGC
>JANOKE010000830.1:0-5439 GCA_031419135.1 Gemmatimonadaceae bacterium | reverse complement strand
GGCGGCGATCTGCTCCCAGGTTTCACTTTCGCGATCGCAGAACTGTTTGCTGCGTAGCGTGATGGCGCGTGTCGTCGATGAGCGTCGAATGATTCCGATATCACGGAATCGGCTTCGGTGCTCCACCCGAGCGTAGAAAGTCCATTGCCATGTTCGTCATGGCGCGAACACCAACGGCCAATGCGCGGTCGTCTCCCTGAAAGAGCGGCGAATGATTGCTGGCCACCGTTTTTGGATCGAGACTCGGTGGCGTGACGCTGAGGTTGAAGAAGAAGCCCGGCGCCAGCGCCGAGAACCGGGAGAAGTCCTCGCCCGCCATCGTGATGCCACCTTCCGTCGCACCGGCCGCGCCGGCCACCCGCTTGAGCGTTGGTGAGTACTTGGCGACCATCGCGTCGCTGTTTACCGAACTCGGATAGCCGATGTCCACCTTCACATCGGCAGTAGCGCCGTGCGCCTCCGCGATGTTCGTGGCAATCCGTTTCATGCGTTCGTGAATGGTGGTGCGCGCTTTCGAGTCGAAGGCGCGAATCGTCCCAATCATCCACACGGAATCGGGAATGATGTTCTCGCGCAATCCACCGTGAATCGCTCCCACCGTCACCACGGCCGGCGCCACCGCGAGATCGAGCTGACGCGACACGATCGTCTGCAGTGCCATCACGATTTCTGCGCTCACCACGATCGGATCGACCGTGTTGGCCGGCATGGCACCGTGCCCCTGTCGTCCATGCACCACGATACGCCAGCCGTCGGCACTGGCCGAAATCGCGCCAGCGCGATAGCGAATGGCGCCGAGTGGACCGGGACCGACGTGCAGTCCGAACACGCCGTCCACGCCGTTCATGACGCCGGCGTCAATCATGGGCTGTGCACCACCACGTGGCGGCACTTCCTCGGCGGGCTGAAACAGAAATTTCACCGTGCCCGGGATTCGATCCTTGAGACCGGCCAGCACTTCCGCGGTACCCATCAGCATCGCCGTGTGCATGTCGTGTCCGCAGGCGTGCATCACGCCGGTCTCCTGGCCGTTGTAGACTGTGCGCACCGTCGACTTGTACGGAACATCGACCAGTTCCGTGACGGGCAGCGCGTCCATATCGGCGCGCAGTGCCACTGTCGGTCCTGGCTTCCCGCCCTTGAGGATGCCGACCACACCGGGAATTCCGCCGACGTTCTCCTGCACCTCGATGCCGAGCGCCTTGAGATGCGCGGCCACCAGAGCGGCCGTTCGTTTTTCGGCGTATCCGAGTTCCGGATGCTGATGAATGTCGTGTCGCCACGCCGTGACCTTGTCGGCGATTGCCGCAGTGCGACGATCGATCTCGGCGGCCAACGCCGGATCTGGAGTTACGGGCTGGGCGCCGATGGACGGCGCGGTGGTCAGGACGGCCGCGAGCAGAGAAACGGCGAACGAAAGGCGCATGGCGGGCCTGGAGCGGGAGGAGTGCACAGGGCGAGACGCTGAGGTTACGGAAAATGTCAGACCGTCCCCCGCGCGCGCCATTGACGATTGCCTCGTCATTTGGCATGTTAAATGACGACGATGCCGACACCACGACTCCCGCGCGCACTCGACCTGGCCGCCCTTATGGCGCAGAAGTCCCATTTCCTATTGGGGCCACGCCAGACCGGTAAAACCACGCTCATTCGCGACGCCCTGCCCGGTGTTCATTCATTCGACCTTCTGGACAGCCGCGTCTTTCTCGAACTCAGTCGCTCGCCTGAGCGTCTCGCCGAGGCATTGGACGCCAATACCAAGGTCGTAGCGATTGATGAAATTCAGCGACTCCCCGAACTGCTCAATGAAGTCCATCGCCTGATAGAATCGCGTGGCGTTCACTTTCTCCTGACCGGCTCGAGCGCGCGGAAGCTGCGAAGTGGCGGCGTGAACTTACTCGGCGGACGAGCACGAACCCGGTATTTGCACCCGCTCACACACCACGAGCTGGGAGAACATTTCGATCTCGCACGCGCCATTGAACGCGGCACAATTCCCTCCATCTATTTTTCGGACGATCCCGCCGCCGACCTGGATGCCTACGCTGGCACTTACTTGCAGCAAGAGGTGGTGGCGGAGGGCGCGGTAAGAAATGCCCCGGCCTTCAGCCGATTTCTTCATGTCGCCGCACTGTGCAACGGCAGCATCGTCAATTTCACGAACCTGGCCAACGACGCGCAGGTACCACGCACCACGGTGTACGAGTATTTCGAGGTACTCAAGGACACACTGATTCTGCGCGAATTGCCTGCGTGGAAATTGTCCACACGCCGCAAGCCGATTGCCTCATCGAAGTACTATTTCCTCGACATCGGCGTCGCGTCGAAGCTACAGGGTCGCGTCATTCGTGCCGGGACGCCCGAGTTTGGTGCGGGATTTGAGGCGTACATCATGCACGAGCTGACGGCATACGCCGATTACCGTTCGCGCGACGAGATTCGTTATTGGCGTTCTGCTTCCGGATTCGAAGTCGATTTTGTTCTTGGCGATCATACGGCCATCGAAGTGAAGGCCACGCGCACAGTCACCAACGATCATTTGAAAGGCTTGAAAGCGCTGGCCGAGGAAAATCAGCTCAAACGATTCTTGTGCGTGGCGATGGTGGACCGTCCGCGAACCATGAGCGGCATCTCGGTGGTTCCATGGGCGCATTTTCTCGATGCACTGTGGGCCGGTGAGTATCGCTGAGACCACCGGCACGTCGGCGAGCTGCGAGAGTCTCCGGTAGGGTTCTCCTTACATGTTCGAATGCATCGCCACGCGGTTGCCTTCGGTGTCTTGTTCAAGGAGATGCGAAAGGACCGGCGATCGTCGTCCTCTTTCTTCCTTGCCGCCACGAGTCCTGTGAGGAGATGCCAACCGCCTGGCGTCTCACGCTACGCGAAACTGACGTGGCTCGACTGATAGCCGCCGGCTCGTCTGCGAAAGCAATTGCCGCTCGTCTGTCCATCAGTATTCACACGGTGCGCCGGCATACGGAGCGCGTGTTTGCGAAGCTCGGTGTGAGTTGCCGTGCGCAGGTGGTGGTGTTGGTTGGCGCGACGAACAGACTGCAGCGCGACTGACAGGAGGAACCAGTGCGATACCACCGCAGCCCCTGCTCTCGATCTGGCGCGATGAACGCCATGATCGCCATCGCCGTCACGCATCGCTGCACCTCCGGCCTATCCGGCGACGCTCCGGTGCACAAGAAAAGTCGGCCGGCTGTCTCATGTCCCCACTGAGAGAGCCATTGTAATTGAATGGGCCCTTGCTGCACTACATGCGTGACGCGCAGAATACTGAGAGCTCTGCGGATTGATTTCTGATCCGGACCTGAGATCGACTTGTCATCGAGGAATACGATGCCCGTGAATCCCAAACGCAGGAAGGTCAGCCCGAAGGTCGCTCAGCCTTCGGTCCGCAGTGACCCACCGCGGCCACCGAATCGATTGATGAGCGTCATCGCTCAGGACCCTTCCGTACGTAAGGGGCGCAACATCCTCATGGCGAAAATCTCCGTTCCCGCCGAGGATCTGCGTGAAGGTCCAATGGGCTACAGGGTGCAGGTCGTCGATTTCGACGCCACCACGCGCACGTTCCATGGTGCGCACGTCCTGCCCGCGTCGTACGAGCAGGAGCCCGCGAGTTGGCGCGAGGGACGCCCGTCCATCGTCTCGAGTCTCCGATTCCATTCCCAGAACACGTACGCTCTGGTGATGAAGACCCTGGCACGTTTCGAGTTCGCATTGGGGCGTCGCATCGGGTGGTCGTTCGACACGCACCAGATCAAGGTCGCGCCGCATGGCATGGCTGACGCCAATGCCTTTTACGCGCCGGAAGTCGAAGGGCTCGTGTTCGGATACTTCACGGGCGCCTCGGGGGATCGTGTGTATACCTGTCTTTCGCATGATATCATCGTGCACGAGGTCACTCATGCCCTGCTCGATGCACTACGTGAGCGCTATATGGACCCGTCGACGCCGGACCAGGGAGCCTTTCACGAAGGTTTCGCCGACGTGGTCGCACTTCTCTCGGTCTTCTCCTTGCCGGAAGTCGTCGAACATCTTCTCATGCTCGGCAAGCACTTGGGCCGCGACGTACCGGTGGTGACGCGTGTCAATGTGATGCCAGCGGCACTGCGCGAAAGCGCGCTGTTTGGTCTCGCCGAAGAGATGGGAAGCGAACTCGAGGGAATACGCGGAGAGCCTCTTCGCGCGAGCACGACGCTTGAGCCGAGCAAGAAGCACAAAGAGACGCCGGAGTTTCAGGAACCGCACCGCCGAGGGGAACTGTTCGTGGCTGCCGTGCTACACGGCTTCATCGAGGCGTGGTCTGCCCGTATGCTCTCGTCGGGGATCGCGAACCAGAAGCAGTTTCCTCTCAAGCATGTCGCCGAGGAAGGTGCGCTCATCGCGGATACCTTGGCAACGATGTGGATCCGAGCGATCGACTATATGCCGCCGGTCCATCTCGAGTTCGGAGATGCCTTGTCCGCGGCACTGACCGCCGATCTCGAGGTGCGCCCCGACGATTCGCGATACGAACTGCGTCGCCACATGCTCGAGTCGTTCGACGCGTTCGGTTTCGCACCCGCATCAAAACGCAAAGATCCGGCGGGAATTTGGACGCCGCCCCCACAGGGACTCAAGTACGATCGCGTGCGGTTCGACTCGATGCGCAGCGACAAGGACGAGGTCTTCCGGTTCATCTGGGACAATCGCGACGTGCTGGAGTTGCGCGATGGCGCTTTCACCCAGGTACTCTCGGTACGGCCAAGTGTTCGCATCGGCATCGACGGCTTCGTAGTCCGCGAAACGGTGGCCGAGTACTACCAGGTCGCACGATTGACCCCAGACGAAATGGAGGCCGTTGGCGTGAGGGCTCCTGCGGGATACCTGCGCGCCCTTGCGCGTGCCGCAAATGCCGGAGCGAAGGACGCGGCCACAGACGACGATGCCCATGGTCATTTGCCTGCCGAGGATGCCGCCAACGGCGATGACGAGGAGTCTCGGGCGAACACCACCCCCCTATATGGCGGCGGTATCCTCATCTTCGACGAGTACGGCAGAGTGAAGTATTGGGTGTACAACGACGTCTTCGGGAGCCAACAGCGCCGACGCCTGGAGTACTTGTGGAAGGAAGGGATCCTTCAGCCCGACAAGCGCGGTTCGAAGCTCCGCCATACGCGTTTATCAGCGATCCACCGGCTTCGCGCCCTCAATGCAAATACTTCCAGCCTCGAGAAATGGTGAGCCATGCCTACGAAGCCTCAATCTGTTGAGATCCGTTCGTATCAAGTTGGTTTTGGGGACTGCTTCCTGCTGTCCTTCGTCTATGGTCCCAAGGACAAGCGACACATCCTTATTGACTTCGGTACGACAGGATTGCCGAATAAAGGGAAGCCTTCCGTGCATATGCCGAACGTGGCGAAAGACATCTCGAGCGTCGTCGGCGCC
>JANOKE010000829.1:0-2690 GCA_031419135.1 Gemmatimonadaceae bacterium | reverse complement strand
ACGACGGCGCCGACGAACCACGGAGTGGTCGGCGGGCTACGGCTGCTGTCCGGCCACCGTCGCAAAACGGTTGACGTGTCCGTCAGTCGCCTGGAGCGGGGCGAAGAGGTACGGCTGGCTCGAGACGTTTATCGTCCAGTCGAATCGCCCCGCCTGCAATCCGACCGTGGCGTCGAAGCCCGCGACGCCGCGCAGGTCAGGAACGCTCAGCGACCAGGTCTGTGGCGTCCCGCCGAAGTACTCTCTGGTTGCGACCATCCCGACCAATGATCCCAACTGTTGGAAGAGGACGCTGACTGACGCGTCGTACTCGGACTGCGCCGGTACCTCGACTCGGACGCGACGGTACGGTGTTGTGGCGAGGGTCGTGAACGTCGGTGGGCTTGCCGGAGGACCGAGGGTCAGCGACCGGTCGCGCGCTTCACGGTAGTACAGCATGACGAGTCGCTGACCGCTTCCGAGCAACAGTTCGTGCACATCTCCCGCCACCTGCCGAGCGGTCGGGATTGAGTAGAGCGGGGAGCGCTGCGCCGCCGCTCCGACCACGGTCGACTGCAGAACGTGATTGTTTCCCGACGGGGTACGATAGTTGACCTGCACATGCGCCCCCGCACCGTTCCACGTGAGCACGTTCTCGGCGGGAGCCAGCGCCTCGTTGGACGAGAAGTCGAGCGCGATGCTCGAGCCGGCGGCGTACGACTGCGCACGGCGAATGATCAGGCGGTCGGCGTGATCGGGGGCACGCACGGGAGCGACGCTGGTCGCGACGAGATCGGTTGCGCCCGTGTAGGCATAGAGCAGGATCGATGGACTGGTGGAGCGCGCCGTGGACGACGACGCGCCGTACGTGACGTCCGCGTAGTCGTCGCCGGCCAATCCACCCACCGTTCCACTCACGGTGCCCGAGGGCGGGATCGTCGTGGCGCCGCACCCATACACCCCCGCCGCCTGCGCGGCCGTCAGGAAGTTGACGCGCAGATCCGACGACGTGTTCGCCGTACTTGAGCGCGCGTAGGCGATCGCAAGGCGTTCCGTCGCCGCAAACTCGTACGTGCCGGCACTGCCTGCGACACGCATCCACTCTCCGCCCTCGTTGCGATAGGCAAACCAGTCGAACGTGGCGCACAAGCGCAGGACCGTTGTCTCCAGAGGGGCCGCTGGGCTGTCGCTGCACGCCGCGAGTGCGAGGAGCGCGACAAGCGCAGCCGCGATGACGACTCGTTGCCCGCGATGTCGCGGGGCGCACCATTCCTTGGCGGTTCGTCGCCCGATGTTCATGTAGCCTCCGCGATCTCCCATGCGGCTCCGCGGGCGCGCCAAAGGCGCTTTGCGGCCGCGCGTAGCGTCAACTAAACCATGACGCTCGTCTGAGGCCGTGGCAAGGCCGCGGATTGTCGAACCTCGCCTCTGGGCAGACCTGCTCCGTTGCCGCGGGGCTGTCTGTCGTCACTCAGTTCGCGTTCTTTCGCAATCGCACCGAACCTGAACCGGTCTCGATGGTGAAACGTCCCGCGCCGTCGCCGATAGTGCCGCGCAACCGATCGCGCTGCACACTGGTCGTGCGAATTGGGAAGTCCGTGGTGATTCCACCGCTGCCGGTCTCGATATCAACCGTGGCATCAACGTTGGCGGGCAGCCCGACATTCACGCTTCCCGATCCGGCCTCGACGTTCAGTCGTTTCGGTGACGAGGCGAAACCGAGCGTCACGCCCCCGCTGCCCGCGTCAACGGCAACATCAGCTGACCGGATACCGTCAAGGCGGACGCTGCCCGATCCGACGTCGACACGGAGTTCACCGCACTGCACGCCGCTACCGCCCACGCCGCCGGATCCAGTGTCGATCGTGCATCGTTCACTCTGTACGTCGGTGAGCGTGACGCCACCCGACCCATTGTCGACCACCAGGGCGCTCCCCGTGGCATCGCGCACGTCGATTCCGCCCGAGCCCGCATCGATGTCCAGTCGACCGCGCGTACCGGTGACAATCACGCGCGCGGCCGACACGTCGAGTCGGAGATCGGCGTGCACGCGATTGGCCGCCAGTTCGCCCAGACCGAGATACACGGCAACCGTCTTGCCGGCCGGTACACGCACCACGAGGTCGGCCCATGCTTGCGTGCCACTGCCGCGTGTCTTGACGCGAACACGATTCCCGCGAACGCCGTCTCGCACGTTGCCTCCCCAGGTTCCATCGCGATCGATGCGGATGTCCGTATTGCTGCCCCACCGATCGTCGCGATCACCAGTGTATACGATGTCACCATCGGTTGGATAGATCACGCGAACCGTGTTGCGACCTCGAAGTTCACCGACCACCATCTTGAGTTTCGCGCCGTCGCGTCCACCACGCGTCATCTCGACCGTGACCTCGTTGCCCGTGCCCGCTTCCACGCGCACGTGACCGGCTACGTTGAAAATAGCGACGTCGGAACCGGAAACCGTCTGGCGTTCCTGCCCGCGTGCTGACGATGCGAACGTGAGCGTCAGGGTGCCGACGGCGAGGCAGATCGCAACGCGCGAATGCGTGAAACGGGTTTGTGCGGACATGGCGACCGGTGGGTGAGTGGACGATGAGGTACGGATTGCAGCCAAACGAGGCAACAGTACTTGGACACCCGCCAGCGTATGAGGGTTTGAACCGATGGCGGGCCGAGTCGCGACTCCGGTTCACCTGCTGCTGCTGATGCTC
>JANOKE010000828.1:0-5675 GCA_031419135.1 Gemmatimonadaceae bacterium | reverse complement strand
ACTCGAGCGAAATTTGGGTGCGACGTCTCGCCAGTGAGTATCAAGCAGTGCGAATTGACTGGGCAGGCCATCCGATTGTCCCAGAACACTTCGCAGGCCGTCCGGCGCACCTACACTTCGAGTCGTTCCCGCTATCCGAGTTTGGGAACTATTTGATGGGACCAGTAAAAGGTACGCAACGCTTCGATACTGCTAGCGGCAATCTGAGTGACGATTTCCCTGCCACCCATGGAAAGATCAGAGTAGTTCCGTAAGTCCGACCACGGCGCCTTGTGCAACGCTGCGGCCTAACCCAGCGTTTCAGTCTGACAGCGGCGCTATTGAGGGCGCGCTTCGCGCGCTTTTATTTGATGCCGCTGCAGCTGAACGCAAACGTTGGGCCGCAGCACCACTTTTGGAGCAGCGGCAGCCCATACTTGACGTAATCACGTCGCACGTTACTATTCGTCATGATTGTGTCCTTCCGGGATGCCGACACGGAGGCGTTGGCGGGCGGACGCCGCGTCAGTCGGTTCGTGAACTTCGAAGCGGTCGCGCGTCGCAAGTTGCGGCAACTCGAGATCGCGGGACGGTTGGAGGATCTGCGCGTGCCACCGGGGAACCGACTCGAAGCCCTCAAGCGCGAGCGGTCGGGGCAACACAGCATTCGCGTGAACGATCAGTTCCGGGTGTGCTTTCGCTGGACCGAAGCGGGCCCGGCCGATGTCGAAATCGTGGACTACCACCAGGAGAGCGAATTGATGGCCACCCTCACACCTGTAACGCCCGGGGAGTTGCTGTTGGAAGAGTTCCTCGTCCCGATGGCACTCTCGCAGTATCGCCTCGCGAAAGAGATCGACGTGCCTGCGCAGCGGATCGGCGAGATTGTGGCCGGAAAGCGCGCCATCACGGCCGATACGGATTTGCGCTTGTGCCGGTTCTTTGGTCTCTCGAACGGATACTGGCTGCGGGCGCAAGTGGCACACGACACCGAGGTTGCGGCGAAGGCGCTGGCGCCGGTGCTCCGTCGGATCAAGCCGTGGGTGAGCACGGCGGCGTGAGCGCGGCTCGGCCCAACAACGCGTTGCCACTGACAAGCGTTTTCTGAGTGCTCGCTGCGCTCGCGTTTATATGAGCGCTTGAAGTTGAACGCCAGGGTAAGGCCACTACGAAGTTTGTGGCGCGCCAAGTCATCCAAGCGCTCTGAGCGCCGCCTCGACGGATTGGCGGAGCGTCGGAACGGCGTTGCAGGCTGTGTCCCAGACGATCTGATAGTCGGTCGCCCAATAATGGTGTGCCACTCGGTCGCGCATCCGCGCCATTGGTGACCAGTCGATGTCAGGGTAAGAAGACTCGAGGCTTGGATCTACCGCGAGAGCTGCTTTGGCGGCTTCGCCGAGCACGATGATCTGGTAGAGGATCGCGTCACGGACGGCAGGGTCATCGTCAAATGCCTCGCGCCCGCGCCCAACGTAGCTGGCGATCGAGTCGGCGGCTTCCGCCATATGAAGGAGCCGATCGCGCGCTGCTTCTCATCCACGCTCAGACACTGATGGCATCGCGCAAGGCGGTGGCGCGAATAGGCTCGCGTAACCCGGCCTCTGTCACCACGTCGACGGCGCGACCGAGTAGGCGCTCCAGTCGGAGTTCTAAACGGGCCAAATCGAAGAGGGATCGCCCAGGCTCGAGAACCACAAGGAAGTCCACATCGCTGTCGTCACGCTCCTCGCCGCGCGCGACGGAGCCGAAAACGCGCACCTCGCGCGCGCCGCTCTCGGCAGCCGCGCGTCGGATCTCGTCGCGGAGTTCGGGCAGTCTGTCGCGCAGTCGCATAGTGGCAGTAACTTAGTCGCGTTGGCCGCCGGACGACAGCGGGCGCAGGCCAGCTGGGTGCGCGCCGGTGGCCTAACCCCGCATTGCAGTTGACGAGCGGGCAAAGGAAGCTCGCTTCGCTCGCATTGGTTTCAGTCGTTGGGCGAGGACCGTCGTCGGGGCGTGGCCGCCGTACACGGTGGCGGGAGTAGGCCCCGCAATGCTGGCGCTGAAGTGACGGCCTCCACCCCTCGCGCACACCGCCATCCGCGCACACTATTCGCGGTCATGGCCTCAAGCGATCCCCCGGTTGTCCACGTGGAGTACCCGGACTGGGTCTCCGACGTCGTGGACTGGTCCCGCCCGTACACCTCCGATGACGAGCGCATGCGGCTGGCGATCGCCGTGTCGCGCGCGAACGTGGAGCGCGGCACCGGCGGTCCGTTTGGTGCCGCAATCTTCGAAAGGGAAAGTGGCCGGTTGGTGTCGGTTGGG
The DNA here is from genome assembly GCA_031419135.1 of Gemmatimonadaceae bacterium. Taxonomy (GTDB): domain Bacteria; phylum Gemmatimonadota; class Gemmatimonadetes; order Gemmatimonadales; family Gemmatimonadaceae; genus Gemmatimonas. The sequence goes on along the minus strand of JANOKE010000828.1, from coordinate 3,389 downwards.
ATGAACAGCGTTGTGCGGCTGAACAACTGCACGCTGCACGGGGAGATGGTCGCCTTCATGATGGCGCAGCGACGGCTCGAAACGTTCACGCTCAACGCACCCGGACTCCCGGCGCACGACCTGTTTACCTCGTGCGAACCGTGCGCCATGTGTCTGGGCGCCACACTGTGGAGCGGCGTGCGACGCGTGGTGTACGGAGCGGGGCGCGCCGATGCGTCGCGGCTCAACTTCGAGGAGGGGCCGGTGTTTCCGGCGTCGTACACGTATCTCGAAGATCGCGGCATCGAGATCGTGCGCGATGTGCTGCGTCCGGAGGCGCGCGCGGTGCTGGAACTGTATCGCGCCACGAATGGACACATCTACAATGGCTGATCCCCACCACACCTGATGATGTCCGAGACGACGCTCGGCCCCTCGCTAGACCCCGCGTTCATCGCCGACGCGGCCGACGCGTTGCGCGCCGCGAATCTGGAATTCTCGCGTCGCCATCCCGGTGATCCCGCCGGCCGGCAGCCCGTGCATACGGTGTATGGCGGCGCGCAACTGTACACCGCGGACACCTGCGAAAAAATCGGTGCGGTGGCACGAGCGGCGCTCGCCGCGTATGCGCCCACGGCCAACGAGTTCGGCGTCGCCCTTGGGCTGGCACAGCACGACGCGTTGACCACCATCTTCGACCGCGTGCGCGACAAGCTGACGCGCGAGCCGGTGGAAGATTTTCGTATCGACTTCGAGGACGGCTATGGCAATCGTCCCGACGCCGAGGAAGACGGTCACGCCGTGGCGGTCGGCAACGCGCTGGCGCTGGGGATGACGCGAAAGACGCTGCCCCCATTCATCGGTATCCGCGTGAAAACGCTGACCGAGGAACTTCGCGCGCGCAGCGTGCGCACGCTCGACCTCGTGGTGTCTACGCTGATGCGTGGCGCGGGCGCGCTCCCCGAGCGGTTCGTCATCACCATCCCAAAGGTGGTGATCGCCGAACAGGTGCGGTTCACGGTCGCGGTGCTGCGTGGCCTGGAACGCTCGCTCGGGATGGCCAAGGGGGTGCTGCGATTCGAAATCATGGTGGAGACGCCCCAACTCATTCTCGATCACACGGGCCGCTCGCTGTTGCCGCAGTTGATCGACGAGTGCGATGGACGTCTGACCGGTGCCCATTTCGGTACGTACGACTACACGGCGTCGCTCAACATTACGGCGGCCCATCAACGCATGGGGCACCCGGCCAACGATTTCGCGAAACTTGTCATGCAGGCGTCGCTCGCCGGCACAGGCGTGTGGCTTTCGGATGGGTCGACCGGGATCCTGCCGGTGCCCGTGCATCGGGCAGCGCCGGGCGGCGCCCTGTCGCTCACGCAGCACGCCGAAAACAGAACCGCGGTACATCGCGCGTGGAAGATGCACTTTGACGATGTGCGCCACTCTTTGGTTGGCGGTTTCTACCAGGGATGGGATTTGCATCCGGCGCAGCTGGTGACCCGGTACGGTGCGCTATACGCCTTCTTTCTTGAGGGTATCGATGCGGCCGGCGCCCGATTGCGCAACTTTGTGGACAAGGCGGCGCAGGCAACGCTGGTGGGCAATGTGTTTGACGACGCGGCCACAGGTCAGGGGCTGCTCAACTTCTTCCTGCGCGGCATTAATTCCGGCGCGGTCACGGAAGACGAAGCGTTGCGCCTGACTGGACTCACCGCGCAGGACTTTCAGGGCCGCTCGTTTCTCAGGATCATGCGGTCGCGCACGGCGACCACGCCTCTGTGAACGCGAATGGTTTCGAACTGCTCGATCTGATCGCGCGGTGGGTGCACGTGATTGCCGGCATCATGTGGATTGGCAATTCGCTGCTGTTCAATTGGCTGGATCGCACATTGGTGGTATCCAGTCAACACGGTGAGGGGCTGACTGGCGAGAGTTGGCTGCTGCACAGCGGCGGTTTCTATTTTGTGCAGAAAACGCAACTTGTTGGGCAACCGCTGCCCCGTCCACTCCACTGGTTCAAGTGGCAGGCATACACCACGTGGCTGAGTGGCGCGGTGCTGCTGATTGTCGTGTACTACCTTGGTGGTCGCGCGGTGATGGCCGACCCCGAGGTTGCGCCGCTCACACACAACCTGGCGGTTGCCATAGGCGCCGGGGCGATCGTTGGCGGCTGGACGATCTACGAGTCGGTACAGCGCTTGCTTGCGCCGCGCGTGCCCAATCTGGCGACGGCACTGTTGCTTGTGCTCTTCGTAAGCCTGGTATATGCACTCACGCACGCGCTCAACGGACGGGCCGCGTTCATCCACGTAGGCGCACTCCTGGCGACCATCATGGCGGGCAACGTTGCCATGACGATTGTGCCGTCGCAACGCGACCTCGTGCAGTCGGTGCTCAGCAGCGGCCGAGCCGATGTGGCCATCTCCGCGCGCGCCAAGCGCGTGTCCATCCACAATAACTATTTCACGTTCCCGGTTATTGCGCTCATGGCGAGCGGACATTTTCCCTCGCTCTACGCGCACCGGTGGAGCTGGCTGTTGTTGTTGGTGATCGTCGCGACGGGAGCCGTGATTCGGCACCTGCTCAATATCCGGTTCACGTTTGCACGCTGGGTTGTGGCGCTGGCAGCGACAATCGCGGTTGCCGTGTCCATGCTCTACACCATGATGGTGGTGGCCGGCACCGCGAATTCAGCCGCAATCGTCGACGAAAGCCAATTGCCGGAACGCGTTTCTTTTGAAGAGGCGCGGCGGGTGATAGACCGGCGGTGCGCCGCGTGTCATTCCGCGTGGCCGTCCGATGTCACCCTTGGCGTTGGTGCGGTGGGTGTGATGTTCGATACTCCCGAGCAGATTGTCAGTCGGTTGGCGCGTATTCGCGAACGCGCGGTGGTCACACGTACCATGCCACCCGGCAACAAAACGCGCATCACCAATCGCGAACGCGCGTTGTTGGGCCGGTGGATCGATCAGGGTGGCACCATGCGCTGAGTGTCTGGTGAATGGCGGTGGCGGTGAATGGCTGCCGTTCAGCTTCCCCGATAGGTGGAGTAGCCGAATGGGCTCAGCAACAGCGGCACATGAAAGTGTGCCCCCCCCCCATCGCCAACGCGAAATACGACGGTGATTTCGGGATAGAATGTTTCGCGCGCCGACTGCGCGAAGTACGCCGCCGTGTCAAAGTGCAGGCGATACGTTCCCGGTTCGATAACCCCAAACTCGGCCTTACTCACGCGTCCATCGGTGTCGGTCACGCCACTCCCAAGCGTGGCTCCGTCGTGCACGCGGCGCAGCCCAACGTGCACACCCACCGCCGGTTTGCCGAGTGCGGTATCGAGTACGTGCGTGCTGATGGTGCTCATGCTGAGTCCTGCGTGGAAGTTTGGCCCACGAGTCGTTCGAGCCGCA
>JANOKE010000827.1:0-3907 GCA_031419135.1 Gemmatimonadaceae bacterium | reverse complement strand
TGAATTCCGTCGGGGCCGCTCAACGCCCGTAGCAGCGCTATCGCCTGATCATCCCGACTGCTCTGGACATCCACCGTCACCTCACGCGAAGATTGCCAATGACGAATCCCACCGTTGTGCCAACGAGGCCGCAGCTCTCGTTCTGGCAAGTTGTCAACATGAACATCGGGTTCTTCGGAATCCAGTACAGTTTCGGGCTTCAGCAAAGCAACATGAGCCCGATCTACAAGTACCTTGGTGCCGACGAGGCCAGTCTGCCATTGCTGTGGCTCGCCGGTCCGATGACGGGACTGCTGGTGCAGCCGATCGTCGGTGCCATGAGCGACCGCACCCTGAGCCCCCGCGGCCGCAGGACACCGTACTTCCTGATCGGCGCCGTGCTGTGCAGCATCGCGCTGCTGGCGATGCCGTTCAGCCCGACCCTGTGGATGGCGGCCAGCCTGCTGTGGATTCTCGACGCGGCCAACAACATCACCATGGAGCCCTATCGGGCCTTCGTGAGTGACCGACTCAATCCAAGCCAGCACTCCATCGGGTTCCTCACGCAAAGCGCGTTCACGGGGCTGGGCCAGACGCTGTCGTACCTCACGCCATCCATCCTGGTTGTGATCGGCATGAACAAGGACGCGGTGAACGGGCGCGGCATCCCCGAGATCACCGTCGTAGCGTTCATCATCGGGGCCTTCTTCTCGATCTCGTCCATCTGGTGGACCGTCAAATCCACGCCTGAGCTCCCACTCACGCCGGAGGAGCGCACGAGGATCGAGGCGCTACCGAAGGGGTTCGCCGCCGCGCTGCGTGAAATCAGTGAGGCGTTCCGCGACATGCCGCACACCATGAAGCAGTTGGCGCTCATGAAGCTGTTCCAGTGGTACGCGATGTTTTGCTATTGGCAGTATATCGTGCTGTCCCTGGCGTACACACTCTTCAATACCCGTGATGCGAGTACGGTCGGCTTTCGCGAAGCCGGCTTGGTGAACGGCCAGATCGGCGGATTCTACAACTTCGTGGCGTTCATTGCCGCGTTTGCCATGGTTCCGTTCACCAAGCGCTTTGGCCCAAAGGTGATGCACGCCATCTGTCTCACGCTCGCCGGCGCGGCCATGCTCTGGATTCCGTCCATCACCGACCGCACGCTGCTGTTCGTGCCAATGATCGGGGTTGGTCTCGCCTGGGCCAGCATAATGGGCAACCCCTACGTGATGCTTGCCGGGAGCATTCCACCGGAGCGCGTGGGGGTCTATATGGGCATCTTCAACATGTTCATTGTCATCCCCATGATGATCCAGATCTTCACGCTGCCGCTGTTCTATCACGCATGGCTCGGCGGCAACCCCGCCAACGTGATCCGTCTGGCCGGCGCGCTGCTGCTCTGCGCCGCGTTGGCCGTGTTGCGGGTGCGTCTCACGAACACCGAAGGCGCACCGCAATCATTGCCGCAACCAGACCCCGCATGAGTTACGCTGTGAAGTACCCGGTCATTCGTCTTGTGGGGCACGCGGTGACGTGGCTGGCCTTGGCGTCCGTCGCGACGCACCCGGCACTGCTGTACGCGCAGCAACCGCCGCGGGCATTCTCTCCGGCGTACGATCCGGTGCGCGACCTCGGGGCGTTCTTTCGCGACGTCCAACTCGGATCGGTGTTCCCAGACTCGAAAACGTTTGTGGACGCGAAACCGCGTCTGGCACCGGCCGTGATCATGCAGCGCTACGCAGCCGAGAAAGGGAAGCCGGGGTTCTCGCTCACCGAATTCGTAACCCGACATTTCGACGTGCCGCGCGCCGCTGCCTCGTCGCCGACCGACCGCGCGCCGTTGATGGAGCAACACATCACGGCGCTCTGGCCAATGCTTACGCGCACCCCCGACACCTCCCAAGCGCTATCGACGCTGTTGCCGTTGCCATTCCCGTACGTCGTGCCGGGCGGCCGCTTTCGCGAGGTCTACTACTGGGATTCGTACTTCACCATGCTTGGACTGGTACAGAGCAAGCGCGTCGATCTCGTAAAGAGCATGCTCAACAACTTTGCGCATCTCATCACGACCGTCGGCCACATGCCGAACGGCAATCGCGTGTACTATCTGGGCCGCAGTCAGCCGCCGTTCTTCGCCGCGATGGTGGGGCTGTATGCCGAGGCTGCCGACACCACGCAGGCGCTGCGCTACCTCGACGCGATGCGACGTGAACACGAGTTCTGGATGGACGGTGCGTCGCAGGTAAAGCCAGGCAGCGCATGGCGGCGGGTGGTGCGGCTGGCCGACGGCACACTGCTTAATCGGTACTACGATGACCTGCCGGGGCCTCGTCCGGAGTCGTACCGGGAAGACGTCAAGTTGGCCAACGGCGTGAGCGCCGTCGCGCGACCGGCGCTGTTCACCAACCTGCGCGCCGCAGCGGAGAGCGGCTGGGACTTCTCCACGCGCTGGATGCGCGATCCCAACGACCTTCGCACGATTGAAACCATCGAGCTGGCGCCGGTAGACCTCAATAGCCTCATGTATCACGCCGAACGCACCATCGCGGCGCTGCTCGCGCGTCGCGGCGGCGCTGGCGACGCGGCCGAAAGCAAAAAGTTCGCTGCGACTGCGGCCACGCGTTTGGTGGCGATTCGCAAGTATGCGTTCGATAAGCAGGACGGCTACTTCTACGACGTGCGCTGGCGCACGGGAATGCCGGAACGAGCGCGTCCCACGATGGCAGCGGCCGCGCCGCTGTACTTCAGGGTAGCGACCGCTGAGCAGGGGCGCGCGGTGGCCACGCGCTTGGAGCGCGACTTCTTGCGGTTTGGCGGCTTCGTGACGACGCTGGTGAAATCCGGCCAGCAGTGGGATGCACCCAATGGCTGGGCGCCGCTGGAGTGGATGGCCATTGAAGGTGTTCGACGTTACGGCCGAACGGACTTGGCGAACACAGCGCGCGATCGCTGGCTCGCGCTCAATCGCCGCACCTACGCCGCCACCGGCAAGATGATGGAGAAGTACGACGTGTCCGATGCCAGCCGGCCCGCCGGTGGTGGTGAATATCCGACGCAGGACGGATTCGGCTGGAGCAACGGCGTTGCCCTCGCCCTTTTAGGGGCCGGAGGGATGAGCACAAAAAGGTAGTGAGGGTGGAGCGGTGAGGTGTGAGGGCAGAGTCTTGGCTGAGTCTCTCTGCCCTCAATCCTCACGGCTCTTCCCTCACCCCTGTATCTGCTCACCCCTCTGCTCCCTCACCCCTGTACCTGCTCACCCCTCTGCTCCCTCACCCCTCCATAACAATCCCAGTCTCAGCGCACTGAATGATCCGCGCACTGGACTTGTGTGATTGCTTTGTGCAATCCATCGCGCAGGGCGAGTTCGAACAACCGATGACTTTGCGTCCTTGCGACCTTCGCGGTTGAATTGGGTTTGGAAATCTATCTACCGCAGAGTTCGCAGAGTTCGCGGAGAACAGGGTTGTGACGATATCGCAGGCTTCCCAACGAATTTCGCAAATTTTGTGGAATCCATCGCGCAGGCAAGTTCGAAAGATGGAACCGCCAAGGACGCGAAGGTCGCCAAGGACGCCGTTGTTGGCCGGAAGGGTGACCACCAAAAGCGAGTGAGGGCACAGCGGTGAACGCAGAGTCTCTCTACCCTCGCCGCTCAATCCTCCACCCTCACTACCTTCTGTTGCTCACCCCTCCGGCCCCTGCCTATCGTGTACTCCGTGGCTCCTCACGCGAATTCTGCCAACCCCTCACCGTCCCCGTCGCAGCGGCGCGCGATCGAAGCCGAGCCGCGCGCCCTCCTGGTGCTGGCCGGACCGGGCGCGGGTAAAACGTTCTGCCTCACCGAACGCATTCGCTTCTTGATCGAGCATCACCAGTTCGACCCGTCGCGCATCTGCGCCTTTACGTTCACCAACAAGGCCGCGGGTGAAATTGC
>JANOKE010000826.1:0-3653 GCA_031419135.1 Gemmatimonadaceae bacterium | reverse complement strand
CTTGCAAGTTTAATGGGAAGGACGGCTTCGTGGTTGTGGACCAGGTTCGTGCTGTCGATGTCGAGCGGTTTGCGAAACGGCTCGGCCGTCTGACCTCCGCTACGCTCAATCGTTCGCTTGAGGTCCTCCAAGCCATGTTCGCCGCGTGAGGAGCGGTATTACCTCGCGTTGCCGCTGACAGCGCATGGCGGAATGCGCGCTGCGCGCGCAGTTTCATGAGAGCGCTGCTGCTGACCGTCACGTTAGACAGACCAAACGGCTTTGATGTAGGTTTAAGGTACTTACAGGGAGTTTTCATGCCGACGAGTCAGCTACCTATCCGTAGCGATCCTGAAATCATGGGCGGTACCGCCGTGTTCGTGGGCACACGTGTGCCCGTGCAGACGCTCCTCGATTACCTCGAAGCCGGTGATCCGCTCGACGAGTTTCTGGAGAACTTCCCCAGCGTGTCGCGCGACCAAGTGATTGCGGTGCTGGAACTCGCGAAGGAGATGCTGCTCGCCCGTGCCGCTGCGGCGTGACGTCCGGCATACCCGGCCGAGTCCTCTTCGACGAGTGCGTGCCTCGCAAGCTGCAGCGCGTCGAAACGGCATCACCTTCGATGCAGCTGACACCCACTACGCCGCGCTGAGTTCCGTTTCCACATCGGTCTCTGCGGTGGCTTTTCCTACAGCCTCGTTATACCGATGCCGACCATTGTAGTAGATTTCATAGCTTGGGCCCCTGCCTGCGGAGAACTCCATGTACCTGACCATTGAAGTCGACCGCGAAGCAGACGGTCGCTTCATCGCAGAAGTGACGGATCTGCCTGGTGTGCTGGCCTATGGTGCCACCGAGCAGGAAGCGGTGGCGCGTGCCCAAGCGCTTGCGCTCCGCGTGCTCGCCGATCGGTTGGAGAACGGCGAACCGGCGCGCAGTCTCCTCCCGCTCGACTTTCTCGCTGCGTAACCGCCGAGCCGCTCTGGATGAGTGAATGGCCGTCGATGAAAGCGCCGGGTGCTGGCCGCGCGGCTCCGAATAGGTTGGAGTGTGAAACGCGAAGCGAGATCACACAAAGTCCTCGCACGAGATGGCTGGGCCGACACGGTGTTCGCGTTTCACGATGGCGACGAGGTTGGTCCACGGATGCTTGCCCGCATCGCGAAGCGCACCGGCTTGCGGCCGGAGGATCTGTAGCGGTGTCGCGCCGCACGGTATAACCTCGCGTTTCTGCAGACAGCGACGCTTTGGAGCGCCCTCTTGCTCGCTTCGCGACCGACGCCGCTACTGCCCTTCCACGACCGCTTGCGCCGCCGCCAGATCGGCCAGCGCCGTCCCGACTGACTTGAACAGCGTGATTTCACTCGCGTTTAGCCGCCCCACAACCTCGCCCCTCACCAACTCCGCCAGCTCCGCGACAACCTGTGCGCGCGTGATCACACCACGCTCAAGCGGTACCACCAGATCACCCGCTTCCGACAGCGCGCCCTGATAGCTGTCCACCACAATCCGACTGTGCGCCACGGCGTAATCGTCCACTTCGCGCATCTCGCGCGTGAAGCCACCAACCAGGTCGACATGCGTGCCTGGTGCCAACCACTCGCCTCGGACGATCGGTGAGCGAGACGTAGTGGCGCAGCTCACGATATCCGCCACGCGCACCGCCGCTTCGAGATCGGTGGCGACGCACACCGGCAACCCTTCCGCTTGCAACCGTTCCACCAACGCGGCCGCCCGTGTGATATCGCGTCCCCAGATCGCCACTCGTTCCATTGTCGGCCGCAGAGCGCAATGGGCCCGCACCATCCATGGCGACAGATGCCCCGTTCCAATCATGAGCAGTGTGCGCGCATTGGCTCGCGCCATGAACCGTGCCGCGATTGCCGACACGGCTGCGGTGCGTCGAACGGTGATGGCATCGCCATCCATCACCGCCTGCGCCTGACCGGTGGTCCGGTCGAACAGCATATAGGTGGCACCCACCGTGGGTGCGCCCCGCGACATCGCACCCGGAATGAATGTGACAACCTTCACACCGATCGATTCACGTGTCCACGCCGGCATCAGCAACAATGCATCCACATCGCTCAGCGCATGCGAGTGCCGCAATGGCACATCGGCGCCCACTGCGAAAGCCGCAGTGAGCGCCGAGTCGAGCGTGGCCCAATTTAGCGCCGCGTGAACCTGCTGCGCCGTGAAGACCGTCAGCAAGTGAACGCCGGATTTACTTGTTCTTTGTCATCGTCAGTCCTGAGACGATGCCATCGGTGTTGTGCGCAAAGCGTACGCCGTACAGGCCATCGGTGGACTTGAGCTTGCCGTCTGCTACGACCGCTGTCTTGTCATAGCTGGCAACGACCTTGCCGTTGATTGCGCACTCGACCTTGTCGGTCGTGACCGTCACCGCGATATCCTGTTGAACCGGCGCACCCTTTTCGGCCGCCTTGTTCACGGCCGGATCGGCAGCGCCACGTCCACCGTTCAACTGGAACGATGCCGGACCGAAGCCGCGCACGATAAACGTGCCGTTGCCGTACGCCGCACAGTACAGGAAGCTTTGCGTCTCTGTGCCCATGTCGTTGCCGCCAATCATGATGCCGTACGGATGCGGATGCGTGTTCACGTTCATGTACGCCGGTTCCTTGAACGTCGCCTTCACGGTGTAGTTGCCCGTCGCTTTGTTGGCCGGATTCCAGTACGTCACCGCTGGTCCGGTGGTCACCATCATGTCGTTGCCCATCTTCATGAGCTTCGCATCATTCAGCGTCAGTCCGGCGGTTGCTTCCTTCGCGTCGACCTTGCCTTGCCAGCCGGCGATGGAAATGCCGCCGCCGGCAACCGTGCGGGACTTCTCCATATCGGCCTGCGCGGCGCTGATGGTCGGCGCCAGCATGAGTGCCGCCAGTGCCAGCAGAGTGCGGTTCGTTTGTGCCATAGTGGTGTGTCTCGGTGAAGGGGTGGGGATCATACAATAACGTTAGCGCGAGGGAGCGGGAGTGCGCTATTGTTGAAGACGGCTCCGCGGACCGGCCGGGGACTCCGGCAACGTCCGCCGTCAATTACCCCAGACGGCTCGCCATGCTCCCACCCCGTGTCCGCCTCATCGCACTGCTCGCGGTGCTCCCTGTCGCCGCCCTCAGAACGCAAAATGCGCCGACGTCCGGCTTGCGGGCGACCTTTCTCGAGTATCAAACCGAGGTGCCCGCCACCTGGACCGCGCGAGCGCCTTCGTCGAGCATGCGCCTGGCCGAATATGCGACGCCAACCGTGGGCGCCGGGTTTGCCGAGGTGGTCGTGTACTATTTCGGCAAGGGACAGGGCGGATCGGTGGACGCCAATCTGGAACGCTGGAAAAGCCAGTTTTCCAATCCGACGGGCGAGCCGGTGCAGGAGAAACGGACACAGCTCATGACGCCGTTCCCGATCACGATTGCCGAGTACCGGGGAACGTATGCGCGCGGTATTGGGACTGGTTCGGCTCCAGAGGCCGCACGGCTCAATACTCTGCTCATTGCGGTGGTGGTAGAGACGCCGCGCGGCACGCTGTTTTTTCAGTGTTTCGGACCGATTGGGGCGGTGGAATTGCAGCGCGAGGGGTATGTGCGCTTCGTGACGGGACTTAGAGCGCAAGAGGAGTGAGCGGGGGAGCAGGAGGCAGGAGCAGGAGGCAGGAG
>JANOKE010000825.1:0-6622 GCA_031419135.1 Gemmatimonadaceae bacterium | reverse complement strand
GTCGTCTGCCGAAACGAGTGCAGGCCCATTTGGTATGAGCTCGGGACTCCGCTCAGCTGACTCGTTCCGGGGGTTGCGGCTGCGCGTCATCGCCGGTTTGAGATTGCACACTCCTATCGATTGAAATTGCACACTCGGCATACCCGTCCGGGAGTGTCTCACGCGAGGCCCTCCTCTCTCGGACTTGTCCACGTTCGGCTAGTCGACCGAGCTTATCGCAGCTCGAGATCTAGTGCCCGGATTCTGCTCCGCAGTGAAATCGGTATACGGTGCGATCGTTTGCTTGTCTTGGCTGCTCCCTCCGATGTTATGATTCGGATCGTCGATTCCTTGCTCGGCCCCACATCTCAAACAACCGCTCCAAAGTGCCTCTCGATCGCGATTTTCCAATCTCCTTTGCGGCGGCGCTGGCGCTCAAGGAGAAGCAAGTCCAGCAGAGCTACCGCCCAATAATCGGGATCCACAAGTGGTTCGCTCGCCGACCCGGAACGGTATTCAGGAACCTGCTCCTGGCCGAGTTCAACGGTTCGGAGCCAGCCGAAGAACGATTTTTTCGATCGCACCGGTTTTCCGGGGTGATCGCCGATCCATTCGCTGGCGGCGGTACGCCAACCTTCGAGGCCAATCGACTCGGCTTCAGCGTCATTGCGGCGGATATCAATCCCATGGCGTACTGGATCGTGCGGCAGAGCCTAGCGCCGCTGGACTTGCCTGAATTTCGTGCCGTCGCTGTTGCCGTCATCGGTGACGTCGAGGCGCAAGTAGGTCATCGCTATTTGACAGCATGCCTGCATTGCAGGGAGGAGGTAGCAGCCAAGTACTTCTTGTGGGTAAAGACCCAAGAGTGCCCGGCATGCGGCTTCGCTAACGATCTGTTTTCTGGCTATCTGTTGGCAGAAGACGAGCGCCATCCCTTGAACGTCGTTGTGTGTTCGAGTTGCGGCGAACTGAACGAGTTTTCGACTGTGCCAGGCACGGACACTCCGCGGTCGTGCAAGGCGTGTCGTGCGCCAGTCTCCGTCGAAGGCAACGCGCGCAAGAACAAGGTTACGTGCCGGTCTTGCCAGCTTCAGTTTACGTATCCACCCAAACCGGCCAACGACGCTCCGCGTCATCGGATGTGGGCTATCGAGTACTTCTGCCCCCAGTGCAAGCCAAGCAAAGAGGGCCGGTTTTTCAAGTGCCCAGACGCGAGCGACCTCGAGCGATTCGCCGCCGCCTCGGAACAATTCACTCGTGACGCTTCTCGACTGCCAATACCCGATGATGCCATTCCCGATGGGGATGAAACGAAGCGTCTGCATCGGTGGGGTTATAAGCGGTTCGCACAAATGTTTAACGAACGCCAACTCCTCGGGCTCGGACTACTTCTCAAACGCATCATCGAGGTGCCATCAGCACCGAATCGTCATGCCCTTCTGACCGTGTTTTCTGATTTCTTACGCTATCAGAACATGCTCTGCCGGTACGACACGTATGCGCTGAAGTGTCAGGATATCTTTTCGATTCACGGATTCCCAGTCGGGCTGGTCCAATGCGAGAATTCGTTGCTCGGAACGCCAGGCGTAGGGTCCGGCTCGTTCCGCCATTTTGTCGAGAAGTACATACGGGCAAAGGAGTACGGCCTGCGCCCGTTTGAAACGATTCAGAAGGGATCGAAAAAGACCACCAAGTACATCGATGGCGAAACGATTGCGGCGCCTCTGACGGACGTCTTCCCGCGCGCCGACGTACAAGAGGCGTTGCTGGTCGCGGGGCCTGCGACCAGCATTCCGTTGGAGGCCAATTCCCTCGACGGCGTGTTCACAGATCCACCCTACTACGACTCCGTTCAATATTCGGAGCTGATGGACTTCTGCTACGCGTGGCTAAAGATCGGACTCGGACCTGATGTGCCCGCGTTCGACCGGCAGACATCCCGCCATCTTGGTGAGCTCACAGGGAACGACACCATGGGTCGCGATCTGGCACATTTTGCCGACGGACTCTCCGCGGTGTTCCAGCACTACGCTCGCGCGCTCAAGTCCGGTGCTCCGTTTGTCTTCACCTATCATCACAACGATCCAGTGGCGTACGCGCCGGTGGTGATGGCCATCCTTGATGCGGATCTGGATTGCACTGCCACCATTCCTGTTCCGGCGGAAATGGGCGCATCGCTGCACATCGCTGGAACCGGCTCGTCCATCCTCGACAGCGTGTTCGTTTGCCGTCGGTCGCCGCTGACGGTCAATTCGGACGACGTCGAGTTTGCCCTGGCAAGGGATATTCAACTCCTCCGCGAGGGTGGCGTGCGGGTCACCACGGGAGATGTCCGATGTCTGATGAGTGGGCACGTAGCGAGAACGGCCGTCAACCGACTTCGGCCCTCATGGTCAAACACCGTAGAAGCGGCTGACCGCTTCCTGCTCGTCCGTAACATGCTTGCGGAAATCGCTGTCGAGCTGGCGGCCAAGTCCGTTGCTGGTGCGGCATGACTCAGACACTTCATTTGCTCGATTGATGACGTCACAGCCTTCCGCCCCCACGCATCCGTTCGAGGTCGAGCGACCGGAATTGCTCGCGAACCTCGAAGCGTTCGTGGATGTCACAATTGAGGACTTGACGAGCGAGTTCCTGCTGATGCCTAAGGGTCCTGGGTTTATCGAGTTCAGGGACTTCCATCAGGCGTATGAGGTCTTGAAACGGCATACACAGGCCTTTACCAACCTCTCGCTACAAACGGTTGTCGCCGCGCTCCGAGAGGACAGCCGTAGCTTGGTCGTGGTACGTTCCGTACTTGGACTGACCGCCCCCGAATGGGCCGAGATCGTGCGAAGCGAACTCGAGATCCAAATCGATCAAGGAGCGGCCAGGTCCCTGGACCGCGATTGTCGGTCGACGATGCGATTCTTTATGGATGAGGAGGCGCGCCACCAGGAATGGGAGGCTCGCGGGCGGCGTGGGCGCGAACCGGTCTCGTATCCACGCCTGCTGGCTCTCGTGAATGTGGCGGTCACCTTCTTGTCGAGGGAAGCGCCTCCGGAACAACCCGGGGTGATCCATCGCATGTCCAAGTTTGATACGCAGCACGGCCTGGCATCCGTTCGACACGCCGCGGCCGAGGACGTGCCGTATTCGATGGTACTCTACGAACGGTATCTCGGGCGCCCGTTCGCGACGCATCGCGACGCTGTGTCGGAACTCGTAGGTGAGGTTATGGAGAATGCGATCGAGGACCGACTGCGAGCTGCCGGAATCACCTATCGGAAAACGAAGAAAGCAGAGCGGATTCCGGGGTTTGGCCAGGCACCGGACTTTTGTATCCCGAATGAGGTCGCGCCAATCGTCATCATCGAGGCGAAGGTCACAAGCGACGACGGAACGGCACGCGACAAGGTCACGCGCATCAGAAATTTGGCCACGCAGCGAGACAAACACGTGACTTCAGGGTCCAAGGCAGCTTACGAGGTTGTCGCTTGTATCGACGGCCGCGGCTTCCGCGAGCGCCGAGAGGATATGCGGCAAATGCTCACGGATTTGAATGGAAAGGTCTTCACCACTGCCACTCTGGACCAACTTTTTGCGCATACGATGCTGAGAACGCTTCGGACATTGCCGTAGAGAACGGCCGCACGTGACAGCAATCCCAACACCAGGCCAAACAACCCGCCATCGCGGGTGCGTAACGTTTGCAACTGCGCGCACTTCGCCAACGGCACCTGCGTCCCCGCGTGCACCTCTCGCACGCGCGGCATTGTGATTTGCACTTTCTGGTCCGCGATAAGAATCGAGCCGGCCGCCTCGAGGCGAGGCGTCCGTCGGCGTCATTCATGCGCGAGAAACGGGAGCGAATACTCGGCGAATCGCCCTCGTCCGCCGCGCGCATCCCAGACTCTCGAATGCGCGGCATCACAGCCGCGGCAGGCCGCCGTCGGTCCGCGCGACAAAGCAATCAGAGCCGGTAATCCCGCGCCGACATCCGCAGAAATGTCGTTCGGAAGATCAATTGCTTCGCGTCCCATCTGTAGCTGCAGCTGACTCGCGAGCAGCAGCGTTGCCGCCGCGGTCGATAGAAACGGCAGCGACGCTCGCGCGAAACTGACGGCCGCCGCACCGGCGCCAGCCAATCGTATTGCTCCTGCATTGGCGGAATCGTCTGTCCTACTACCACGACGCACGGAAACTCCAGCCCCTTCGACGCGTGACATGTCATCACGTGCACCGCATCGCGCCTCGGCTTGGGGGCCAGCGGAATCGGCACCGTCCTAAGCAGACGAATCCGGAATCGCTCGGCGAATCCGACCCGTGCTTCTGTCGGGGGCAGCGAGCGATGGGTCGATCGATACGACGTCGCCACCGACAGCGTGCTGACTACTTCCACCAGCGTCATCGATCGCTCGGCGCTGTCCTGCGCGACCAGTAGGCGCCTCAGGTATTCGCTGTCTTCGAAGAGAAAGTGAACCAAGGTCGTAAATCCGTCGCGCGAGTACCGTTTGTCCGCGGCCACGCGGTGCAGCTCCCTGATCTCTGCTGCGAGCTTCGAATCGAACTCCGCACGCCGGACGTACCCGTTGTCCCCGCGTAGTTCGGCGAGTAGACCGGAGATCGTCGCATTGATCTTACTCACACCCACCCTGTCTCTGCCGAGCGCAAATGCCAACCGCATGATCGAAATCGTCGGCGCATCCGCGAGCGTAAGAACGGCTGCCAAGTCTCCTGCTGCGCCCTCTGACGTGAGCAGCCCGCTCGCTTGCGCGACGACTCCGCGGTCCTTGAGCGCCAGAATCACGTTGCGGACATCCACGTGCCGGCGCGCAAGCACGGCGATATCTCCCGCTGCGACGTGCGAGTCGATCCACTCGCCGACCTTCGCGGCCACGCCTTCGATCTCTGCAGCATCGCTCGCCGCAATTGCGATAGACACCGGATGCTCTCCGAGTGCCTCGATCGTCAGGCCCGGCGTCCACCGTTCGTGCAGCTCAGTCGCATCAGGACGCTCCAACAACGCCGCCAATTGGTTGGCCGCAGTTACTATTGGCGGTGATGACCTGTAGTTCACATCCAGTTGAAAGACCCTAGCCCCAGGAAAGTCTTCTGCGAACTTTGCGACGTTCTCCGGCGCAGCACCGAGAAACTGGTAAATCGCCTGACGCGCGTCGCCCACCACCCAGGGCGGGTTGGCTTGGCCGCACAGGGCTCGCAACATACGTGACGTCGCGCGCGTAACATCCTGAAACTCGTCTACTATGATCCACCGGAATTTCTCGGCGTATGCCGAGCGAACTTCCGGGTGTGATTCGAGCAGCAGGATCGGCGTCGCGATCAAGTCAGAGAAATCGATCCGCTGCGCTTGCTGCTTGGCCAGCTCGTACGCTCGAAACACGCCGATGAATTGCTGCGCAGCTTGAACAGCGATGCGCTCCCTTCTCGCTATGTCGTCGCGATCCGCACGCGCCTTCTCAATCGCCTTCTCCAGCTGCTTAGGGGTTTTCGTTCTTCCCGACGGGCAAATGCTTCGACGGCCGGTTCCGCGCTTGCTCGCCGTTCGATCTCGCCCAACCAAGGCGTCAATTCCCGCTCAAGATCGTCCGCTCCAATGAGCCGGTGCTTGCAGTAGTTGATGTGCTCTACAACGCGTTCAGCTGTCTCCGACGGATCACGCAAGATGATGATCCGATCACACGGAACGCGCCCGAGGATGCCGCTCACAAGTTCTGCTTGCGCGTCCTCGTCCAGTAAGCGGAATTCCTCCGTGTATCCCGCGAGATGTCCATGGAAGTGCAGGAACTCCATGCCGAAGCCGTGGAAAGTTCGAATCGTCATCGCATCTGCCGCCTCAGGTCCGAACGCGCGCTCGACGCGCTCCGTCAGCTCCTGCGCTGCCTCGTTGCTGAACGTCAGCGCCAGCACGTGCGATGGACTCCCCTTCTTTTCCTCAAAGAGGTACTTGAGCCGCAGTATGACCGTGGCTGTCTTCCCCGTGCCGGGCCCCGCATCGACGATAGCGGGCTCGCCGGTGAACTGGGCGGCCTCCCGCTGCGCGTCCGTGAACGCGAGTGCGCGCGGCACCTCCGGCTCCTTTGGGCCACCCAGTGCAACTGCATGCAGCGCGTGCGCCAACTGCACGCGCAAGACGTCCACCGTGCAGCCGAATTGCTCCGCAAGGGTCTCCAACTTCACGTCAGCGCTTCCAAGCCACATGTCCCATGCCGTGCGAGACGGGCACACGAACTCGAATGCGAAAGCCGTAGCTTGCGCCTCCTCATAGATGTGAGGGCTATACCTCGCAACCGCATTGGGGCCGGCGTCACCGTAAGCGCTTGCGATCAACGGGTCGCCCCTGGTGTTCGGATCACCCAAGCGTTTGTGCAGTACCAGGTGCCCCAGCTCGTGCGCTAGAAGCAGCAGCAGCTCCACCCCAACGATCGAACGGTCATACTTGAGCACGCAGGCTTCCGCGTCGATCTGCGCCCGATTGCCATTCATTGCCTCGGTCGGCATCGGAACCAAATTGATCGTGGAAGCCCCGGTAACGGGTGCGTCGTTCAGGCGCGCGATCAGCTTCTCCAACAGCTCCGCGCTCGACGCGGTGGCGGCGCCCATTGTCTCTCGCCATTCGCGCGCCTTGGCGCGCGCGTGCTCC
>JANOKE010000824.1:0-1866 GCA_031419135.1 Gemmatimonadaceae bacterium | reverse complement strand
CGGCGGTTCGGTGAGTTGAGGTTCAGAGGGTGCTCAGTCGCGGGAGTCCCAAGTCATCAGAGTATGACACGGGATACGCGGCGTGGAGCGACGGGTGAGCGGCGGTCATCCACCAGCGACGACAGTGCCGCGCGGCCAGCGCGGCGGCGAGTACTTGTGCACCATGACGGACTGTGAATCCGTGTGCTCAAGGGGAAGGTCTAAAGGTGTCTTGTGGAACGTTGAAATCATGTGGATTCGAAGAGCCTCGTATGTAGGCTTGGGGCGGTGGTCATGGCGGTGGCGCTCTCGCCGTGACGTCGCGCGTGCGGACAAGGCGCCGCGTGCGAGAGACATGCCCTCGCCCACACTGGGCGCACACCGGCGCGGACGGCACCCGGAGCAGGGGCGGCTCTGGCGGGGCCAGCGCGACGCGCGGGACGGGAGCCAGGCGCTGTTGCAGGGACACTCGTGTCGCGGCGGCGCGCGGACGCCAGAAGCCGTAGTACCGCACTTTGTGAAAACCGTGCGGCAGCACGTGCTGCAGAAACCGACGCAGCAACTCTTCACCCGGGAGCGTCATCGTGCGCCATGCGCGCGCCGTGGCATCCTGATACCGGATCGTCACCGTCGTCGCATCGACTCGCACGATACGCGCATCCGTGATCGCGACGCGATGCACGTAGCGCGCGAGATAGCGCAGCACGGGGCCTTCGCCCTGCACGGTGGGCTTGGCATACACCACCCAGGGTTTCTTCCATACGGCGGGCGGCACCGCGACATCGGGCAGGACCCGCCGCCAGCGCGCGAGAAAGCGCGCGCGAAACCCAACCGACAGCGCGCGCACCGGCACCAAGTAGTTTCCACGCGCCCGGCGCCACGTCACGCCATCGGGTGCCAGCGCACCGCCCGGCACCAAGCAATGCACATGCGGATGGTATACGAGCGCGCGCGTCCACGTATGCAGCACCGCGAGGATGCCGACGGTGCCGCCCAGATAGTGCGGATCGGCGGCGAGCGCCTGCAACGACTCCGCCGCCGTCTGCATCAACGCCCCCAACAGCACGCGCTGATGGGTACGCACGATCGCGCGCACCTCGGCGGGCAGTGTGAACACCACATGGAAGTAGGGCAGCGGGAGCAGCTCCGTCTCGCGCGCGGCGAGCCACGCGCGCGTACTCACCCCGTGACACGACGGACAACTGCGATTGCGACACGAGTGATAGACATAGTGCTCGATGCCGCACGTGTCACACTGCGTGACGTGGCCCCCCATCGCCGCGGTGCGACAGGCCGCGATATCGTCGAGCGCACGCCGATGGCCCGCCGGCATCGCCGCGCCAAAGCGCGCCGCATATGCCGGCCCGAACTGCCGAACCACGGTCGCCACGGTCGCCACGGTCATGGCCGCCCCCGGTGACGCGCCGAGACGCTACAACGTGGCCATGAGGGTATTCACCGTGGCATGCAGCGCACTGGTGACCATCGGCGTGATGTGCGTATACACCGCAGTCGTCGCGGGATGTTGATGCCCGAGTACCTCCTGAATCGTGCGCAGATGCACACCACACTCCAACAGGTGCGTCGCGTACGAATGCCGCAACGTATGAATCGAGGCGTGTTTCGTCAGCCCGCTGGTGCGCACGACCGCCGCGAATGTCTTCTGCAGACTCGCCGGGTTGAGCGGACCCGTCGCCTCGCGATGGGGAAAGAGCCACGCCCCCCGCGCGGCGCCGGCGCGGCGCCGCGCCGGCGGAGTCGCGCGCCAATACGCGCCCAACAGGTCGAGCGTGCGCATGGGCAACGGCACATACCGATCGCGGCCGCCTTTTCCGGCGCGCACATGGATGACCATGCGTGCGCGATCAAAATCGCTCGTCAGGAGCG
>JANOKE010000823.1:0-6862 GCA_031419135.1 Gemmatimonadaceae bacterium | reverse complement strand
CCGGCGACATGTACTCGGGCGTGCCGACGGAAAACCCGGTGCGGGTGACACGCGTCGCCCCGCTGTCCATCGTGCGCGCGATACCGAAGTCCACCAGCTTCACCAGGTACGTGCCATCGGTGCGTTTGCTCAGCATCAGATTATCGGGCTTCAGGTCCCGATGCAGGATGCCCAGATCATGCGCGGCCTGCAGCGCGTCGGCAGCCTGACCAATCACATCTGCGGCGACCATCGGATGCAGGGCGACCTCACGCGCCAGCGTTGCATGCAGCGATTCGCCTTCGATGAACTCCATGGCCAGATACACCAGGCCGTCGGGCGTTTCGCCAAAATCAAAAATCGACGCGACGTTCGGATGCGACAACTTGCTGGCGTTTTCCGCCTCGCGCGTGAAACGCTGCAGCGCCTCCGCATCGCCCACCAGCGCCGCCCGCATGATCTTGATGGCGCTCTTGCGCTTCATCTTGATATGTTCGGCCAGAAACACCTGGCCCATGCCCCCTTCACCTACCCGCTCCAGAATGCGATAGCGGTCGGCGATGATCGTGCCAATGAGGGCCGGACCGGTAGGGTGGGACATGCCGTCGATGAGTGGGGTCAGGGGCGCGAGATCGCGTCGCGCCACGGCGCAAAGTCGTCATACAGACGCCGCACCAGAGACTCCGACAACGTCAACTTCGTCACGGCTCCATTGCGGGTCGCATCGTGGACGAGCAGTTCGATTTTCGGCAGCGACCCGTCTTCGCGCGGAATGAACGTGGTGGGTGCCAGTGTCGCAACGATCGCGTTGGGGACCGGCTTGTTGGCGGCGAGGTGCGCGGGCCCGTTCACCACCGCCTCAATCCGTGACATGGCGTCAAGCGAGACGGGCGTGCCATCGCGCAGCACTTCCACCGCCGACACATCGCCACGCTTGATATCAAAGACTCGCTCCGGCGCAAAGGTTGGCCACGGTGCCTTTTCCGACGTCACCTCGAGCACGTACACGGCGCGATGCGACGACACCAGTGTGGTCCATGCACTCCACCGTTCAATCGGATCCACCGCGTCATAGCGGCCGCCATCGGGCGTCGTGTTGGCGTCTTTCCAGGCACGCCCTTGCTGGCTACGCCAGACGAATACCGGGGTGGGCATGATAGCGGCGCGTACGTCACCGCTCTTCACAATGCGGGTCTTGCCGTCGATTCCGCGAGCGAGCATGGCGCGTTCGGCGGCCTCCGGGTAGCGGGCGCGCACGCTGTTCGCTCGTTCGGCACTGTCGGCGGCCGCTTTTTGTGCACGTCGCACCGGTTCACGGCGAATCGAATCCCGACGCAGCGAATCGCGCAGGGCCGCACGCCGGTTGGTACTGTCGGATGCCGTGGATCGCGGAGCAACCGGTGTGGGCGGCACCGCGGGCGCGGGAGCGGGTGCAGCGGCGGGCGTCACGGCGGGTGGCGTAATCGAGGGAGCGACGGCGACAGACGCCGCCGTATCCGCGATCGCAGCCGCAGTGGCCACTTGCGCACTGTCTGCAGGTGTGCCGGCTGGACCACCGCGCGGCGCGAAATACAACGTCGCAGCGGCGGTGGCCGTTATCACGCCGCCAATCACAAACGGCCAGCGCGCGCGCGGCTTGACCACTGTTGAACCGCCGGTCTCACCAGTCGACAACGATCCGGTCGATCCGGTCGATCCGGTCGACCCGGTCCTGGCGGATGCCAGGCCGCTCGAACCCGTGCGCGGCAACTGTTCACGGCTTGACGACGGTGTTCCCAGCGTTGAGAGGGAACCACTGTTCATCCGCAGCGCTTCAAGGTCGCCGTGCGGTGTGCGCGCGGCGACGTTTGACACGCGTACATCAAGCGCGCGTCGATACAACTCGGCCGTCTGCGACGGTGTCATGCTGCTGATCGCGCCCGACAACGCGTGGGCGAACTCGGAGACGCTGGCGAATCGCTCTATGGGCTCGGGCGCGAGTGCACGATCGAACACGTCCTGCAGTTCCACCGGCCAGTGCACATCCTGCTTGGCGTTGAGCAATGTCTGCGGTCGACTGGTGAGTCGCGCAATCAACGACTCCTTCGACGATTCTGCAGGGAACGCCTGCTTGCCGGTCAGGGCGAAGAACGCCACCAACGCCAGCGAGTACTGGTCACTGCGCGCATCAAGCGTGTCGCCCGACAATTGTTCGGGCGACATGTACTGCGGTGTGCCCACGGCGAATCCCGTGCGCGTTACCTTCTGATCGCTGCCGTCCATGGTCCGCGCGATCCCGAAGTCCACGAGCTTGACCATATACGTCCCATCGGCCCGCTTGCCCAGCATGATGTTGTCGGGCTTGACGTCGCGGTGCAGCATGTTCAGGTCGTGCGCAGCCTGCAGGGCATCGGCGGCTTGTCCCAGAATATCGGCCGCAACATCAGGATGCAGCGCAAACGCATTCTGCAGCAGGCCGGCCAGCGAGTACCCATCCACGTACTCCATTGCCAGGTACACCACGCCATCGGGTGTCTCACCAAAATCGAATATGGCCGCGATATTGGGGTGCGACAGTTGACTCGCGTTCTCCGCTTCGCGGGTGAACCGCTGCAACGCTTCAACGTCGCCCACCAACGCCGGACGCATGATCTTGATGGCGCTCTTGCGCTTCATGCGCACATGTTCGCCAAGATATACCTGACCCATGCCGCCTTCGCCGATCCGCGAAACGATACGATAGCGCTCGGCGATCACGGTGCCGATCAAGTCGGCGGTCTGGCCACCTCGCACCAGACGCGTGCCATCGGTCGCGCAGAATGCGACCGCATCGTCGTACGCCTCACCGCAGCGGGGGCAGATTTTCGTCTGGGGCACGCGGTGCGCGAGGGAGGGAGAAGGGGTTGGGGCAAACCACGGGGACGCTGTACGTAAAGTAGTGCACGGCAGTAACGTTGGGGTATGACTCGCTCCCATCGGAATTTCCGTCGCGTCGGAATGCTGGCCTTGATCGCCGCGTTCCCAGTCTCGCTGTGGGCACAGGTTGGCAACGCCTGGGCCCGCGCGGGCACGCAAGGTGACTACGTCGTTCGCGATTTTCGCTTCATAACCGGCGAGGTGCTCCCTGAGCTTCGCCTGCACTACACCACGCTTGGCGCGCCGCGCCGAGACGCGCGCGGCGTGGTGCGGAACGCGGTGATGATTCTGCACGGCACCGGTGGCACCGGCCGGAGCTTTTTGAGTGGCACCTACGCGGGCCAACTGTTCGGTCCGGGCCAACTGCTGGACAGTGCACGATTCTTTATCGTGCTCCCCGACGGTATCGGGCATGGTGGATCAGCCAAGCCCAGTGACGGATTGCGGGCCAGGTTTCCGCGCTACACGTACGACGACATGGTTGAGGCCCAGCATCGGTTATTGACGCAACACCTCGGCGTCAATCACCTGCGGCTCATCATGGGAACCTCGATGGGCTGCATGCACGGCTGGGTGTGGGGCGAGACCCATCCAGAGTTCATGGATGGCCTCGCGCCGTTCGCCTGCGTGCCGGCGCCAATTGCCGGCCGCAATCGCATGATCCGCACGATGGCGATGGATGCCATTCGCGACGATCCCACCTGGAACAGCGGCAACTATACGGCGGCCCCGCCTGGACTCAAGGCTGCGCAAATGATGCTGTACATCATGTCCAGCGCGCCCATGGTGCAGCAGCGTCAAGCCCCAACCCGCGATGCCGCCGACAGCGTGATCCGGGCGTATCTCGACGCCCGGATGCGATCAACCGACGCCAACGATTTTCTGTATCAGTTCGACGCGTCACGCGACTACGATCCGTCTACGAAACTCGATCGTATCACCGCGCCAGCGCTGTACATCAACTCGGCCGACGACCAGGTGAACCCGCCAGAGCTCAAGCTGGCGGAGATGTACGCGGCGAAGATGCCAAAAACGCGGTTCATCCTCCTGCCGATATCCGATCAAACCCGTGGTCACGGTACCCACTCACTGCCTTCAGTGTGGGGCAACCACCTGCGCGAGTTTCTGGCCACGTTGCCTGAACGATGACCCGCGCAGGCCCACTTACTTCTCGGCGATGATCAGATAGCGCGTCGTGGCCCAGAATCTGGCCGGATCGGTAATGCGGATGGACTCGCCGCGGAATGACCCGTCCTTCTCTT
The DNA here is from genome assembly GCA_031419135.1 of Gemmatimonadaceae bacterium. GTDB lineage: Bacteria > Gemmatimonadota > Gemmatimonadetes > Gemmatimonadales > Gemmatimonadaceae > Gemmatimonas. Next base: position 2,726 of record JANOKE010000823.1, on the reverse strand, counting down.
TCTTGGCCACGTCAATCAGGCCGACGTCGTGTCGCGACACGATACGGTACGGACGATCGGCGCGAGGCAACGGAATCGTGAGCACTTCGCGGCGATCACCACGCGTGAACTGCGCCTCATCCAACGCGCGCGCTGGCACCAGCGTCTTGCCGAGCTTTACAATCAGCAAACCGCGCGAGCCGCCCTCTTCCTTCACGATGCCATCGGCCAGCAATTGGCGACGCGTCCCGACTACGTAGTAGACCTTGTTTTCGCGCACGTCCATGGCTTTCACCGTATCGGTGAGCACCGCTTTTTCGGCCGCCAACTGCGCATTCTGTGTACGCAGCAGCTTCACCTCTTCCTGGAACGCGACGATTTCCTTGTCGCGATTGGCCAGCCGCGTGTTCAGGTCGGCCATCAAGGTTGCGGTCGCATCCGTGTCGGCGCGCATCGTTTTCATCGAGTCCATCATCGCCCGAATTTGTGCCTGTCGGGCCGCTAAACGCTGACGCATCTGGGTGAGCCGCGCCAGGATGTCCTTTTTGGCGTCTGTCGCTTCGGTCTTGCCGGACTCATCGCTCTTGTTGACCGTGACTTTTGATGTCAAACCACGGACCTGACGCAACTCCGCGTCAACCTGATCGGCAAACTTGGTAGCTTCAACCACTTGGTTCAGCGCGCGGTCCTTTTCGGCCGACGCGTTCTGCATGGCGGTCTGGATCGAGTCGCGCTGGGCATTCACGCTGGCGAGTTCGGCCGACAGTGAGTCGGCAAGCGCCTTGGAGGCCTTATCCGTGCACGCTGTTGCAACCGCGCCGAAGGCAACGAAGGCGGCGGCTAACAGTGCACGGTTGCGAAAATTGATGGCGGGCATGGTATTGGTGTTGGAGGAGACGAACTCGATGAACCTACGGAGCTCGAGCATCCCATGAAAGTGAGCTACGTCACCATTTTGCAATCGGCTGGTGTCCCGGCGCACACTTCAGCAGTAGCCCTGGGGTTGTTGCTCATGGCGTATCAATTGAGTTGCCATCGAGCCGTTCCAGTGGTTCCCGCCACGTCAACGGTGTCCGCGCCGCTCGACGCGCCTCCGATCGACGCAGTATGGATTCGGCTTCCCTCAACGGTGGCCGATGTGGCAGACGTCATTCGACAGGCAATGCACGCCACCGGCGTGCAGGTGTCCGCCGAGAACCGCCAAAAACAGTGGGTGAGGGCGGGGCTGGGCGGGGCGTGGGAAGATCCGTATCGGTATCGCGAGTGGCACCTTGTGGTGAACTACGGTGCCGACAGCACGGCAGCGGGTACCTTGGTGGTTGTTCGGGCGCTCGAGTCGTTCACCTCGTATCTGGCAGCCCTGGGTCGCTCGGCGGCCGGTACCACGCAGCCCGGCTCGGGCTTCACCCGCACCGGCTTCGTGAGCAATGCGGCAACGGGCGAAGCACGCGCCGCGTGGATGCAGCTGGAGCTGTTGGTATCGGAACTGGCGCTTCGCGGTGGGGAGGTGCTCACTGACCTCACGGGAAGGCGACGGAGGGATGTCGTACGTGCCCCTGTTGGTCGGGCTGACCCTGGCACGTTCGCTACATCCACCCCTGCGTGCGATACAGCAGCGTCGCCGCCACCTCGTATACCACATCCTGAAACGCCAGGCGACGGTTCTCCCCCCGGTCAAGTCGAATCAGCGAGTAGTCGCGAGACGCCGCTGGACGACATTCGACGGCGAGTCCGGCCACTTCCACAACCGCGCAGGCGCGTCGTGTGTGCATCGGCGACGTGACCAGGGCCACCCGCCGCCATCCATTCGTGCGGGCCAACGCCGCGAACGCCATTGCCTCATCCCGGGTACTGCGCACGTCGCGCACGAATTTGAGCGTGAGTTCGGGCGCCGCCAGCGTCACCAGCGCGCGTTGATCGGATTCACTTGTCGCCGCGCCGCCGCGACGCTCCTGCGCCACAACCGACAAAGCCAGTACGGAGACCGCGCGCTGCCTGGCCAGCGAAAGGGCCGACAGCAATCGGTCGAGCGCCTGACCGGTAATGCGCCCGTCGTCGGTGACACCACCTGAGAGCACGACGATGGCATCGATTGGTGATGTGCTCACGGCATCGGCGCGCACAAACCCTCCGATCATCGCACGCACCATTGGCGTGTACAGCACGAGCATCAGCAGGCTGACCAGCAGTCCGTTCACGAGCCAGAGCAGACTGCCCATTGCACTGGGCCCCAGCAGCGCACCACATCCCAGCGCGAGCACGTGCAGGATCCACCTGGGAACACCAACAATTCCCCAGAGTCCCAGCAAATCGCCCACCGCCACCATACCCACACTCAGCGCGGCACCGCAGAGTCGTACCAACCAACCGGGGGCGCGAACACCAACGTCGGCGCCGCGCCCCCGAAGCAATACGTCCCGTCCAATCATGCTCGCAAACACATGCAGCGGTTAATGCGATCGGGCACAGCCCGCGATACCATCACTGTTTGTCCTGCGTCACACGCGCTCCGCCAGGCGGTTGCTGATACTTGTCAAACCAACTGCGCAAATAGAGTTGCGTGCGCAGGAAGTTGGAGGGGGTGGAACTGGTGCCATGCCATTCGTTGTTGAAGCGCACCATCGCGGTGGGTACTTTGCGGATCTTGAGCGCTTCGTAAAACTCCTCGGTCTGACCGATGGGCGTGCGCAGATCGTTCACGCCGGTCATCAGCATCGTGGGCGTCTTCACGTTGCCAACGTACATCA
>JANOKE010000822.1:0-2815 GCA_031419135.1 Gemmatimonadaceae bacterium | reverse complement strand
CTCGCCGACGATGTGAAGCACCGCCGCAAGGTCGCGCTCAAGGTGCTGCGGCCGGAGCTGTCGGCCGTTATCGGCGCCGAGCGGTTTCTCAAGGAAATCGAGACCACCGCGAATTTGCAGCATCCGCACATCTTGCCGCTGCACGATAGCGGTGAGGTGGACGGCACGGTGTTCTACGTGATGCCCTTTGTCGAGGGTGAAACGCTGCGCGACCGGTTGGACCGCGAGAAGCAACTGCCCATCGCCGATGCCGTGCGCATTGCGCGCGAGATCGCGAGCGCGCTCGACTACGCGCATCGCAAGGGCGTGATCCACCGCGATATCAAGCCCGAGAACATCCTGCTGCACGAGGGGCAAGCGCTGGTGGCCGACTTCGGCATCGCGCTGGCCGCCGCGACCACGGGTAGCACGCGCATGACCGAGACGGGCATGAGCCTCGGCACGCCGCATTACATGAGCCCCGAGCAGGCCATGGGCGAGCGCACGCTCGATGCGCGTGCGGATGTGTATGCGCTGGGGTGCGTGCTGTACGAGATGCTGGTGGGTGAGCCGCCGTTCACGGGGCCGACGGCGAAAGCGATTGTCGCGCGCGTGCTCACGGGTGCGGTGGAAGCGCCGAGCGTACGGCGCAACACGGTGCCGGCCAACGTGAATGCGGCGGTGCTCACGGCGCTGCAGAAGCTTCCTGCCGATCGGTTTGCGAGTGCGGCGGCGATGTCGGAGGCGCTGCAGGATCGCACGTACACCATCGACGCGACGCAGACGGTGAACACGGCGCGCTCGGCGGCCACGTGGAATAAAGTGACCCTCGCCATGACGGCGATCGCCGGCGTGGCCGCCGTCGCCGCGGTGTGGGCCTTCATGCAACGACCGGCGCCGACGGCGCAGCGCACGGTGCGGGTGGTCATGGCGTTGCCAGACAGCCTGGAACTCGGTGCCGGCTTGGCACTCTCGCCCGACGGTTCGCGATTCGTATTCCATGCGCGCAAGGCGGGCCAGCACCCGTCGTCCGCCGGCGGTTTCGGACTCTGGCTTCGCTCGGCCGACCAACTCCAAGCGACAGAGATTGCCGCAACGCAGAGCGTAACGAATGCGCGCTTCGCGCCCGACGGACGCCACATCGGAACGGTAGATGCGACGAGTGTCTTGAAAGTCATCGACCTGGACGGAGGGGCGGTGCGCACCGTCGCCGACAGCGGGGTGGCGCGGGCGCCGATCGCATTCGCGCCGGACGGCTCCATCATCGTGACAGGTGGCGGGAGGCTCGTACGATTTCCGGCTGGCGGCGGTTCGCGCGCACCGATCTCCACCATCGACGCGAAGTCCGGGGAGACGGACCACAACAATCCCGACGTCCTGCCGAACGGGAAAGGCGTGATCTTCACCGTGTCGCGTACGCCGGCGACGAACGTCGGTCTCTACGATATCGCGGTGCTCGACCTCACGACGGGCAAGCATCGCGTACTGGCGAACGGCGTTGCCGCCCGCTATGCCGCCGGCTACTTGCTGATTGTGAAAGCGAGCGGCGTGCTCACAGCGGCCCCGTTCGACCAGGACGCGCAGCAAATCACCGGCGCCGAGGTGCAGATTGCCAGCGATGTGCGCGTTGGGCCGTTCGGTGAGGTCGATCTGGTGGCGAGCGGCAATGGCATGCTGGCGTACGTGGCGGGAAGCGGGGCGAACGCCGACGCGAACCTCATCTGGGCGTCGCGCGACGGCACGGTTACGCCAGTCGACTCACAATGGCGCGCGAACTTCGATGCGCTGGCGATCTCCCCTGATGGTCGGCGAATCGCCGTCAGCATTGGTGACGCGGGCACCGAGGCGGTGTGGATCAAGCAGCTTGACGGCGGCAAGACCAAGCTCACGCTGGGCGGTGGCCGGCACTATCGGCCTCGCTGGCTCCCGGATGGCAAGTCGGTGTTCTTCCTCTCCGAGGACGTGCGTCCGTTTGGCCTGATGATGCAGCGCGCCGACGGGGTCGGGGCGAGCCAGCGATTGGCATCGCTCGAGCAGAACATCGCTGAGGGGATTGTCTCGGCCGACGGCCGATGGGTCATCATGCGCACCTCGTCAACCACCGTCGGCCGCGGCGACATCTACGCGCAGCGCCTCGGGGATTCGGTGGCGATACCACTCATAGTGACGAAGGACATCGAGGAGCGGCATATGGCGCTCTCACCGGACGGCAAGTGGCTTGCGTATGCGTCGTATGAAACCGGGCAGCGCGAAGTGTACGTGCGGCCGTTCCCCAACGTGAACGACGGCAAGTGGCTCGTGTCACTCGATGGCGGCGGCGATCCGGTGTGGTCGCACAGCGGGCGCGAGCTGTTTTACGTCACCCGCTCGGATGAACTCTGGTCTGCCGCGGTGGCAACGTCGCCGACGTTTGCGGTGCGTGAGCGGAAGAAGCTCTTCGCGCTGCCGGCGGGCGTGCGTCCGAATGCGTCGTCGGCGCGCTTTGATGTGGCGCCCGGTGATCAGCGGTTCCTCATGATCCAGTCGGTTGCCGAAACGGGCGGACCGCAGCGCGCGAAGGTGGTGCTCGTGATGAATGTGCTGGCGGAGTTGCAGGCGAAGGTGGGGGCGAAGCAGTGAGCGGTCAGAGTTGACGCGTTCTGCGAGAGCGCTAGTTTTCTGCACCGCACCTGATTCGAACCGACGCTTGCCGCCCGTGCTCGTCGACACGTCTCAGGACATCGTGCCGTTGCGTACCGTAGTGGCGCGTAGGTAGCGCGACGCCTCACGCCGCGTTGCTGGCAGCGAGGCGGACAGCATTGGTTAGGCGCGCCTCACGGCACCGGCGCAACCGCGC
>JANOKE010000821.1:0-1230 GCA_031419135.1 Gemmatimonadaceae bacterium | reverse complement strand
GGACGCGCCGCTGTCCAGACAGGTTCTCGGTTTCGCGTCACAAACGCTGATAGACCCTGGAAATCGCGCCCCCGACACTGCTGAAAATTACGTGAGGCATTGGTTTCGCTGTGCCAATGTGGTCCCCGTGAACCTGTTCTTCGAAGCAATCGCTTTGCCCTTCCTTGGCAGTCCGCACTGTGCGCTGTCCAGCGTGACGTCGGTGGCAGCGCTGAGCCCAGTGACCGTGGGATTCAGTCGTTTCCTCGGCGTCGACATCAAGGCGATGCTTGGACGGCAGACCGTTCTCGGACAGGTGATCGCGATCAGCCCGGAGTGTGATCTCACATTTGACGCGTCGACGCGGTGGCAGGCCTGGCCTCGGGCAGGTCCAAGCCTGACTGCCGTCAGGAAATCGACAATTCGAACGTTTGGTTCGCCTTCAAGTCGACGGTAGTTTCGCCCGTGAACACCGCACCGGACAGGCTCAGCGATTTCGTGCGCGCATTATAGCAACCAGGTGAGATGCCGTTGTAGATCCGACTGCCGTTTGGATCGATGACATCCCCGCCGACCAAGCGGTTTTCGCCGGGACTGCTTGTGCCGCACTTCCAGTAATAGATCTCTGTGATGCGTCGGCTCGTCGAGGCATTGATCACCTTCAGCAGCGCCTGCCCGGCCGATGCCGTAGGTTCGGGATCCGGACACGCCGTGAGCGTGGCGGTCAGCATGACCAGTGCAATAATGCGGGAGATTGATCGCATACTGTCTCCGGTGTCGATAGGCTCCGCGTGATCGCGCGGGCGAACTCTCTCGTCATGGCCCAACACGTGCGTGTACCGCGCCTAGTATGAGATGGGCCGTCTCGCCTGCGCAAGCGGCCTCGGGTGTATCAATCAGCAGGAATCGCCGACTGTTACGGCGCCGCGCTCTGCGGAACGTGCGTTCAGTTCCGTCGCCGTTCTCGCAAGCACATCCGACTGATTTGCCTCGGTTTTCCGCGTTTGAGGCTGGGACGGCCACGAGACCGCCCAGCATCTCAAACCGGACGACATCATGCGAATCATCACGAGCCTGCTCGTTCTCCAACTCAGCGCCAGCAGTTCGCCGGCAGAGTCGCAGCCGATGTGGCGTGGCGCGGTGCGCTCCGCTGGATCCGGTCCCGTCACCTGGGTGTTGGTCAGCGGCCTCATTGGCGGCCTATCCGGATTCCGCTCGCTCGAAGACACGCTGCGTCGCGCGGGGGCTCGC
>JANOKE010000820.1:0-7004 GCA_031419135.1 Gemmatimonadaceae bacterium | reverse complement strand
GGGCGGTCCGCAGGGCGTTGGTGGAATCTAGCCATCTATGTGACAGGAGCAACCGACCCATCCCTCCTGTTCTTGTGTCTGCTGTCTTTCTGTCCTTCTGTGATTTGTCTCCCGTCTCCCGTCTCCCTTCTCCCGTCTTACCTCCCCCCCACCGCCGCCGCCATCACCACAACCGCCACCAGCAGCCCCATCGCGCTCTTCACGGCCGCCGCCACGGCGCGCCCTACCAGCGCACCAGTCGCAACCCGCGCCGGGTTGCCGCGCTGCGCCCGGTGGACCGTCAGCTCCCCCACAAACGCACCCACAAACGCACCCACAAACGCACCGGCCAACGATCCAACCACCGGGATCGGTACACCCATCACGGCCCCGATCAGTCCCCCCAGAATCGCGCCCCACGAGGCGCGCGACGAACCGCCATACCGCCGCGTGTACCTCCCGGCGATCGTATACTCGAGCACCTCGGCGACCACCACAATAATGGTCGCTGTCACCACGGTGACTATGCCGACGCCGCCGGTGGGAAGTATCACCCAATACAGGAGCGCGGCCCCCAGCATGATCCAGAGCCCTGGGAGCCCCAGTGGCACCAGCAACAAGCCAACCAAAAGCACGGCCGCCAGCACGACGAGCGCCACGGTTGGCGCGATCACAATGTCCATGCGGGTTCCTACGTTGGCAGTACTCCGGCCGATTCAAGGCGGGCGCGAATAATGACCAACTCCTCGGCCGACACCGGCAGCAGCGGACTGCGAGTGGGACCGCCGTGCAGTCCCACCAGATCCATCGCCGCCTTGATACCGGCCGGACCCATTGCGCCGCCGATATCCGTGGCGATGGGGGCCAGACGCACCTGCATCGCCGCCGCCTCAGTCGCGCGACCAGCGCGCGCCGCGTCCACCATGAGTCGCACCGCCGGACCCGCGTACAGGGCGATGGCCAGAATGGCACCCGACGCGCCGGCATTCAGCGCCGGCACCACCGTGGCTCCACTGCCCGTCATCACACGGAACGACGCGCTCTGTGCTTCGAGGTACTGCGCGAGTACGGGCAGATTACCCGCGCTGTCCTTCATGCCAATCACATTGGGATGTTGCGACAGCGCATGCACCAGCGCCGGCGACAGCACCACATGTGCGTACACCGGGATGTTGTACAACATCACCGGCAGCGGACTCGCATCGGCCACAGCGCGAAAATGCGCCAGCAGCGCCCCCTCAGTCATGCGTTTGAGGAAGTAGTGCGGCGACACCACCAGCACCGCCGTCGCCCCCGCCGCCTTCGCATCGTGGGCCCGCGAGATCGTCTGCCGCGTACTCTCCGAGCCGACACCGGCCAGCATCCACTTGTCCGTCGGAATTCGCTCACGAGCCCACCCCAGCAGGGCGCGACGGTCGTCATCATCCAGCAGCGCCGACTCGCCGCTCGAACCGGCCACCAGCACGCCATCCACGCCGTGCGACAAATACGCGTCGAGGTTGGACTGGAACGCCGCCCGATCAAGATCGCCGCGCGCGTTGAAGGTCGAAACGGCAGGCACCATAAGCCCGCCCAGAGTGAGAGCTGTCATGGAAATCAAGGTATCAGCAATCAATCCCATTTCCTACTTCCTACTGTGTTGTAGTACTCAGTACTCAGTTCAAGTACTCAGTACTGCCGACTGCCGACTTCCTACTCAGTTATCCGCCAAACAAACTTTCAAACCCCGATCCAAACACGGCGTCCTTCCCGAACGGATTGGGGCTGGTCACCGCTTCGAGTGACGTCGGACTCGTCACCATGGGCGGCAGAGCAACCCCGGTGCCCAGCGGATTGGGCGGCAGACCCGCAGCCCGGGCGCTGGCGTCGGCGCGGCTCACAGGCGCGGTCGGCTGGGTGCGGCTGTTGATTGGCGTCTTCCGTCCCTTCCCCATTCGAAAGCCGAGTTCGAAGTCGGCCGGACGCGTCGAGGCGGCCAGAGCCACTTCAAACGACACTTCCCCGCTCGTCACCAGTTCGGTGAGATGCTGGTCAAACGTCTGCATGCCATACTGCGAGCCGTCGCTGATGTAATCACGAATCTCGCTGATGCGGTTCTCCGCGATCAGGTCACGGATCGTCGGTGTCACCACCATCACTTCGGCCGCCACCGCGCGCCCCTGACCGCTCGCGCGCGGCATGAGACGCTGCGACACCACCGCATGCAACGTTTCGGCCAGTCGAATGCGCACCACATTCTGTTCGTCCGGCGGAAACATCGCCACGATACGCATGATGGTGCTCTGCGCGTCGGGCGTGTGCAGCGTTGAAATCAGCAGATGCCCGGTTTCCGCTGCCTTCATGGCGGTGTCAATGGTTTCCGTATCGCGCATTTCGCCGATCAGGATGACATCCGGATCCTGACGTAGCGCGGCGCGCAGCCCCATGCGAAAACTGTCCGTGTCAAGCCCCACCTCACGTTGCGTGACCGAACTCTTCAGGTCCGTGTGAATGAACTCGATGGGATTCTCGAGAGTGAGAATGTGCTTCTCATACGACCCGTTGATGGCGTGGACCAGCGCCGCCATCGTGCTCGACTTGCCCGAACCGGTGACGCCCGTCACCAGCACCATGCCGCGCTCAATGTGCGCGATCCGGTCGAGCACGGATGGCAACCGCAGCGAGGTAAACGTCGGGACGTTTTCTGGAATCACGCGCATCACGATGGAATGTGAGGCCCGCTGACGCATGATGTTCACACGAAAGCGACCCACTCCCGGCGAGGCCCAGCTCGCGTCATGATCGCGCACGGTATCGATCGTCGCACGCTCGGCATCCGTGCTCATGAAGTGCAGCGCGATCGCTCGCGTCTGCTCCGCACTCAGCGATTGTTTCGTCAGCGCCACCAAACGGCCGTCAATGCGCGCGCGTACCACATCGTCTGCCTTGATGTGGACGTCGGATGCGCCGCGCTCTACCGCTGCCTTGATGATTCGCTCAATCGCCACGCCGTGCCTCGGTTGGTACCCACAAGGGATCCCCTGGCAGGCTATTGCTCAGTAGCCGGCGTCGAGGTCCACGATATTGCGCAACGGGTCACCCGTTACCCAACGTCGCCAATTGTCTTCGAACAACTCCAGCGCGCGTTCCCACTGCCGACGCGGCGACACGCCCGATACATGCGGCGTGATCAAAACCCGCGGATGGCGCCACCACACGCTGTCCGGCGGCAACGGTTCGGTGCAAAACACATCCAGCACCGCCCCACGGATCCGGCCCGTATCCAACGCCTCCACCAGCGACTCCTCGGCAATCAAGGACCCGCGCGCTACGTTCACGACGATTGCCCCGGTCGGGAGCAACGCCAGACGTCGGCGGTCCAGCAATTCATGCGTCGACTCGGTGGACGGGGCCGAGAGCACCACCACGTCGGCCGCCTGTAGCTCGGTATCCAGCGCCCCCGGTCCAGCCACCCGGCTGAATCCGGATTGCGGCCCCAGCTCTGGGCGCCGACGGATGCCAACGCAGGTGCACCCCAGCGCCGAAAATCGACGCGCCACGGCGCTCCCGATACCACCCGCCCCCACCACCAGCACTCGGCATTCGTTGATCTCGCGAAGCCGAGTGGATTCGAGCGGAAAGGTGGTCTGGTCCCACCGGCTGGCCGCCTGCTGCCGCACGGCGATATCGAGGCCGCGCAGAAAATGGATGACGCCGCCCAGTACCGTGTCCGCGATCCCCTCGCCGTACTGTCCGGCACTGTTCGTGAACACGATCTCGCGCTCGCGCATGGCGGCACTGATGGACCCGCCAACGCCGGCGGCCATGCTGTGGGCCCATTTGAGCCGAGGCGCGGCCTCGATAAGTGACTCCGGCACGCCATATCCGAAGTATGCCTCGGCGTCGACGATGGCCGCCATCGTTTCGTCGCTGGCAGCGTTGCGACCGCTGCCCACCGACACCGATGGCGAAGCAATTACCGTGAGACGCCACCCGTCGAGCACGTCAATTCGCAACTGATCGGCCACCCACGACGGCATGCGCATGTGCGGCACTGTGCTCATGAGGTCGACCACCAGATGCCGTTCGCTCACCCGGTCGGCACCGTGAGCGACGCCAATCCCATGCGGTCACGTACCTCACGCATCGTTTCCTGCGCGATCGCGCGCGCGGTACGTGCGCCAGTTGCCAACGCATCCAACACACGGTGCGGTTCGGCGTCCAATGCCTCGGCGCGACGACGAATCGGTGTCAGCTCCTGCACGATATTCGCCTGCAACACTTTCTTGCAGTCCATGCATCCCCAGCCCGCGGTGGTGCATTGCTGCACCACATTCGCTTGTTCATCGAGGGTGCTGAACGCCTTGTGCAGCTGATAGACGTTGCAGATATCCGGGTTGCCCGGATCAGTCCTGCGCGCACGCGCAGGGTCGGTCATGGCCGGGCGCAGCTTCGCCCAGATCTCGTCGTCGCTTTCCAGCAGTCCCACTGTGTTTCCCAGCGACTTGGACATCTTGGCCTGGCCATCAAGTCCGACAATGCGACGCGTGGGCGTGAGCAACGCCTGCGGTTCTGGGAAAAACCCCTCGCCAAATCGCGCGTTCCATTTGCGGGCCGTGTCGCGCGCCAACTCCAGATGCTGGACCTGATCTTCGCCCACTGGCACCGAATCGGCGCGATACAGCAAGATGTCGGCCGATTGCAGCACGGGGTACATCAGGATACCGGCGGGAATGCTCTCCAGCTTCGACGACTTGTCCTTGAACTGCGTCTGTCGTTCCAGATCACCCAATGGCGTGAGCGTGGTGAAAATCCACGACAGCTCGGTGTGTTCGGCCACGTCGCTCTGCATGAACACACTGGCCTTGGCCGGGTCGATGCCCGCCGCCAACAGAGACTTGGCCATTTCCCAGCGGCGCGCGCGCAGCACCGCGGGGTCGTAATTGCCTGAAATAGCGTGGTAGTCCACCACACAATACAACGCGCCGGGATGGGTGTGCTGCAACAGCACCCAGTTCTTCACCGCGCCAAGGTAGTTTCCGATATGCAACTCGCCCGAAGGCTGGATGCCGCTGAAGATGCGTGCCATTCCCGAAACGTACTCGCATGACATCACTCGACAACTCCCCCGAATCAGGCTGGCTTGCAGCCGCCCGTGAGGCCGCCGCCGTTGCCGCCGCGTTCATCGCCGAACAGTCGGCATCGCGACACGATATCGTCTGGGAAGAGAAATCCGCGATTGACTTCGTGAGCGCCGTGGACATTGGTGCCGAAGAACGCATTCGCGACATCCTCGCTGCTCGTCTCCCCGATATTCGCATCGTCGGCGAAGAGCTTGGTCCAACGGGTGACACCAGCACAGGGTTCGTGGCCATTGTCGATCCACTCGACGGAACCACAAACTTCCTGCACGGTTTCCCCGCCTACTGCGTTTCCATCGGTATTGCCGTCGATGGCATACCACGGGTCGCCGTTGTTCACGATGTGGCTCGTGGAGGTGTGTACTGGGCAGTAGCTGGTCACGGTGCATGGCGCGACAACACGCGTATTCACGTCTCCACTATCACTCGCCCCGCGCGCGCGCTCATTGGTACCGGGTTTCCATTCAAGGACGTCACCCGAGCCACGCAGTACGTGGCCCAACTGTCCACCCTGATGCCCTTGGTCTCCGGCATGCGCCGAGCCGGGTCGGCGGCGCTCGACCTGTGCGACGTGGCCAACGGTCGCTTCGAAGGTTTCTGGGAGTTGAGCCTTGCCCCGTGGGACGTGGCCGCTGGACTGCTGATCGTTCGCGAAGCCGGCGGGCGCGCGACAGATCTCGAGGGCCAGGACGCGCCGTTGGCTCATGGGCCGGTGGTGGCCAGCAACGGGGTGATGCACGGGTGGCTTTTACAGCAGTTAACGGCGAACAGCGGTTAGGGTATGGCAACTGCGGTTGGGGTAAGGCCACCGCGGTTGGGGTACGGCCAATGCGGTTGGGGTTAGCCGCGAACGGTAGTTGGCGTTAACCTCCAGCACACTGGCAGTTCCCCCAACCGCAGTGGCTCTACCCAAACCGCTGTGGTTCTACCCCAACCCCAGTGGCCATACCCCAACTGGTGTTGCCTTGCCGCTGGTCGAGGTTGTTCCCAATTTCTCCGAAGGTCGCGATCCCGTCGTCATTGACGCGATTCGGGATGCCATCGCCAACACCTCCGGCGCCCACGTGCTCGATGTGTCCAGCGATCCATCGCATCATCGCACGGTCATCACGTTTGTCGCCACGTTGGAAGCCGCTGTACCGGCCGCATTCGCTGCGATGCAGGTGGCGCGCGATCGCATCGATCTCACCAAGCATGTTGGCGAACATCCGCGCCTGGGCGCCACCGATGTCGTGCCGTTTGTACCGCTCGACGGCACCACGATGGACGACTGCGTGGCCTTGGCTCGCGAACTCGGTGAGCGCGTGGCGCGTGAGCTCGGCATTCCGGTGTATCTCTACGAGCGCGCTGCCACGCGTCCCGATCGCGAGAATCTGGCCGATGTGCGCCGCGGTGAGTTCGAAGGACTGCGCGACGACATTCGCGTAAATCCCAAACGCGTACCGGACTTCGGCGCACCAGAGGTGCATCCCACCGCCGGTGCGACGGCCATCGGTGCCCGTCCGTTTCTGGTGGCCTACAATGTGTATCTGGGTGACGCCTCCAACCTGCCGGTCGCCAAGGAAGTCGCGAAAGCCATTCGTGGTTCGTCGGGAGGATTGCGCTACGTGAAAGGGTTGGGCCTCGAAATCGATGGCCAGGCCCAGGTATCCATGAATCTGGTCGACACGGAGAAAACGCCGCTCCATCGTGTGTTTGAAATCGTGAAATCCGAGGCGGCCGCGCACGGCGTGCAGCCCACATGGAGCGAGTTGGTGGGACTGGTTCCTGAACGCGTGCTGCTGGAAGCCGGCGCGCGTCATGTGCAACTGCGCGGCTACTCTCCTTCAATGCTGCTTGAGCGTAAGGTGCGCGACCTCGTGGCCGGCGGCGAGTCGGTCGATGCATTCATGTCACGCGTGGCTG
>JANOKE010000819.1:0-1063 GCA_031419135.1 Gemmatimonadaceae bacterium | reverse complement strand
GGAACCGCCCGTGTCACCGGGTGAATCTACGGGCCTGAATAAAGAGCGACCCTGACAACGTAACGAAGCACCGCATCGATGACAGTACCCGACGCGTGCCCGTTGATGATCATCGAGCTGGTGATGTCCAGGTCGCCGGTCAATGACAGTTCTTCCGCGGCGAAGGAGCTCGGGGAGTTTGGGATGCTCAACGTGATCGTTCCGGCCGGGAGGACGATCGTGTCGGTTCCAGAGCCCGCGGCGCAATCGGGCCAGGTGGCGGCGTCGTTGTTGGCGTTGATGATCGCCTCGCGGATCGAGCAGGTACCGTCATTGGCGAGGGCGTCGGTCAGGCCCGTTACGGTGATCGTCGCCGACTGCGCGGGCGTCACCGGCAACAGCATCGCGGCAACGAGCAGGAAACCCGGCAAGAGACAGGACAGAGCCCCTGGGTGAATCCGCTTGTTTTCGTAGGCGGGGAAGAGAGCTATCGTGGTCATGGCGCAGTCTCCCGGGATGGTTAGGGAGTCAGACTGGACGTCAACCTTTTCGGTGTGACAGCGGATACGTCGGGCACATTGCGTTCGGAGGACGGCTGTCACGGCCCAGGGAAAGCATAGCTGTTTCGATAGCGCGGCGCCACTGACCTCCTGTCAGTGGCACAACAAGTACGGCGGGAGGATTGCCAGGAAACTGAGTTAATGCCAACCGCAGTTCGAAGGGTGCCGGCAGGATCTCGCTTCGACTAGTAGTAGCGCTGGTCCGGATCGTGTGCGCGGGCCATGACCTGGTAGAGCGCATTCTCCGCGTCTTCGTGATCGCTTGCGAACAGGCTATTGACGATGAGGTGCGCGAGATCGCCGGCGAGCTCGTGGACGCTCACGCCGAGAGAGTCGTCCGCCGCCATCGACCGGAGCCGGGCCAGGTGCCTGGCCGCTCGCATGGCATGGTGTGCCCATGGCGAGGGGATCACGTCGGTGCCGGAAAAGGTTCGGTCGTTGATCGCCTCGAAGAAACGCGAACTCATTGCACTTCGCGAGGAGCCGAGTCGGTCGTTCTGCATCGCGGACGCCAGCCGGTGAGC
>JANOKE010000818.1:0-3103 GCA_031419135.1 Gemmatimonadaceae bacterium | reverse complement strand
GTTCGGTGTGGGCGGCTGAGTATCGTAGCGGACGATCGCTCGGGACGATTCGTCTGCCAAAAGTGTTCCGCGCCCAGCCCTCGATCCAGCAACACTCAACACTGGAGTTCGGTAGCGTCGGTGGGTGTTGGCCTCACTTGGACGACGAATCGTCCCGAGCGGCCCACCACACCGGGACTCGGCTACCAATGCGAACCAGCGAGGGATGCTCGGCGGCCAAGTGAGGCCAACGTCCACCGACGCGCCGCCGTCCGTACGGACTCGCGGAGGCCTTCGGGGACAGTGGGTCGTCCTTCGGCCCAAACACCGGCACTGCGGGGATCTTCGCCGTATTAAGGCCGCTCGAGAAACGAGCCAGCCTCGTCGTCACCGAACGCCAGCACTGTGGCCTGGTAAGACCGGAGAACCTGTTCGATCACCGTCGTCGAGCAGTTCCCGCGCCGAAGCCAGATCTCCTTCGGCGGCGCACCATACAAAAAGCTACGCTGATGGAAGTCCGCATCCTTCGACACGATGGTCAACCCGTTGTCGCGCGCGTGCGCCCACACGAGGTCCGTCAGCGGCTCGCGCGAGCCCAAACATCGCGCACATGGCTGGAGTCGGGATACACGTCAACCAGCCGCTGGGGCAGTCGATGCGACAGGTTCTGGTCGAACAGCAGTCGCATCGTCGTCCGTCGGAAGCCTGGTCGGACTATGCGGCAGGGCTGGACACGAACCGGCGCCCGCGATCTGCCGCGAACGAGAGACACGCGCGGATATCGTCGCGCTCCAAGTCGGGGAAATCCGCGAGGATCTCATCTTCCGACATCCCGGAGGCCAGATACTCGAGCACGTCGTAGACAGTAATGCGAAGCCCGCGAATGCAGGGCTTGCCACCCCGCTTTCCCGGTTCGATGGTGATGCGAGCTTGGTAGTCCATGGCTTGACGCTACCGCGGGCGCGAGCCACGTGTCAAGTGCTGCGATCTCTCGGTACAGCGTGCGTTTTCGCACGATATCTTGCGCTCTTGCATAGTGCTGCGAACGCATGGCCGCCAAGGAGTTCTTCCACGCTGGCATGGGCGGTCGCACGAGTATCAAAGTCGTGCTCGACGCACTCTGGCGATCGGATGCCGACATGCGCGCACAGTTCTTGGCGCTGACCGGTAAGCTCGGTGATCCGAAGACGGAACCGTATGCGGCGCTCGAACCGCTGGTGAGTGCCGGCGTGGAACAGGAAGTGGCCGAGGGGACCGGAGCGATCCGTGCATATGAAGCGCTGATGTTCGGGGCGGAGCGGCACGATGCAGCGGTGCAGGCGGCGTGGCGGCAGTTGCTGCTGGAGTACTGCAAGCTGGATACGCTGGCGATGGTGCTGATTTGGGAGCATTGGCGGCGTCTTACTTCACTTTGCAGCCCTTGCAATGATTCGGTAGTGGCGACTGGGTCGCGCACTCGCGATGTTGGGAGTTGAGCTCAGGCAGTCTACTCACTTCCAGTGTATAATGAGGCATCGACAGTCTATGAGGATGTTCATGCATCTGGAACTGACCGCAGTCTTTCGTCGTGTACCGCTTGGCTACGTTGCCTGCGTCGAGGAACTGCCCGGCGCGAACACGCAGGGCGAAACGCTCGACGAGGCGCGCAGCAATCTGCGCGAGGCCGTCGAGTTGATCATCGACAGCAACCGTGCGCTCGCGCAGGCGGATGCTGTCGGCGCCGATGTGATCCGGGAGCCGCTGAACCTTTCGGCATAGGTAGAGCGGGCCGGGGCGATGAAGCGCATTGATCTCGTGCGTCATCTCGAGGCGCATGGTTGCCGTCTCTTGCGGGAAGGTGGCAGCCATTCCGTCTACGTGAACACCACCGCGACGCATACGTCCACCGTACCGCGCCACCGCGAGATTGACGACTATCTTGCGCGTAAGATCTGTCGCGATCTGGAAGTGCCGCAGCCGTGATCCACGGCGTGACCGCGAAACCTGGACTTCTTACTCGGAGCAATCGCGAATGGATCTCAACCCCGAACAGCTCATCGCCGCGGCCCTGCGACTGCCCTCCGCTGAGCGTTCACGAGTCGCGGAAGCATTGATCGCTACCCTCGACTTGGAAGACATGGGGTACGAGGGGGGCTGGTTGTCAGAGGCCGAGCGTCGTGATCGCACCACAGACGCAGGTGACCTTCGGCCAGCAAGCGAAGTGTTTGCCGAGATTCGCGCGGCGCTTTCTTCGCTCACGAATACGGACGCCAGCGCGAGACGGTGAACCACCGCGCGCGCGAGTTCGTCCGCGCCGTAGCGTTCTACGAAGCACGTCTTTGCACGTCGCGGACCTCGCACACGCGCTGGACGGACCGATGTTCGAACCCCTGCGAAATCGCACCCTCTTCGGCGCCGCACGATTGGACGCAGAGTTGCACACGGTCGCATGGCCAAACGGCGCGGATCTCGCTCCCGAGTATCTGCATGCGCTTGTCAGCGGGGCGTTGCAGACGGATTCCACTTGCAGTTAGGTCACCATCTCGCTGAACCGGCACAACCCGTTCGCGAGCTGTATCTGCCGAGGTGTGTGGCACTCGGGCTCGAACAACCACGGGCTCGCCACGAGAATCGCCAGGCACCGCGCGCGCGATGTTGCGACATTCAAGCGGTTGCGACTGTACAGGAACTCCATCCCGCGCGGCGCATCCTCGGGACGCGACGTGGCCATGGAGAAGATCACTACCGGCGCCTCCTGCCCCTGGAACTTGTCCACCGTGCCTACACGCGCACCGGTGGTCGCTAAGCACTCAGTCAGTCGCGTCACCTGTGAGTTATAGGGCGCCACGACCAGAATGTCTTCACCACCTAGCGGGTGCGTTACGCCATCACGATCGGTCCACGTTGCGCCGGGTTGGGTAAGTCGTTCGACCAGATCCGCAATCACGGCAACTTCCTCGTCGCTGTAGTTCTTGTTGCCGTCGTGTTCGACCGGCACCATCACGAGCCCGCTGGCCGGAAGTCCGCTTACACCGGCAATGCACTGCTTTTCGAGACCCTCACGCGACGCAAGACGACCCTCGTAGTACATCTCCGACGTGAACGCCGCGATACTGGGTGCCAGTCGCCACGTCTCTGGCAAGAA
>JANOKE010000817.1:0-4498 GCA_031419135.1 Gemmatimonadaceae bacterium | reverse complement strand
ATCGCGCGCGCGTCGTTCACCGGCGTGAGCACATCTTCTTCGCCCACGATGACCAGCGTGGGAACGGTAATCGAGCTGATGGTGGCCTGGGAGTCCGGCCGGTCGCGCAACGCTTCCAAGGCACCAACAATACCGGCCACCGGTTGCCGTTCGAGCATGGTCCGCATGAACGCCACGACGTCTGGATGACGCGCCTGTGTTGACGTGCCGAGCAATCCCGGCAGTTGTCGCGCCGCGACGGCGTGCGACCCCTGCGACCGCGCCAGCGCAATCAGCTCGTCGCGGGACGCGCGCGTGGTCGCCGTGTCGGCCGTCGCGCGGGTGTCACACAGCACCAGCGCACGAATCCGGTCGGCATGACGTCGCCACATGGCCATCGCGACATAGCCACCCATTGACAACCCGCACACCACCGCCTGTTCGATCTCAAGCCAGTCCAACAGCGACGTGATATCGTCCGCATACTGGTCCATCGAAAACGGACCGTCGGTTGACGATTCCCCGAATCCGCGCAAATCGGGTGTGAGGCATCGCGCGTGCGACGCGAGTGCCACGCGTTGATGTGACCAGAGCGTGCGGTCGAGCGGAAATCCGTGCAGCAACACGATCGGCACGCCACTGCCATCGTCGTCGAAGCCCAGTCTGACCTGCGCCAGCGATGCGATCATGTGTCGTCTTCCGCGAGATCAGCCGGATTCGGTCCGCGATCCGCCCGGTTGAGCGCGTGTTCGGCGGTCACCCGCACACTCGCCGAGAATGGCCGCACGTCGCCCGTGCGACGGGCGAGTCGCAACAACTCCCGTTCGCGCACATTCTCGCGTTCGGCGAGTATGCGGATCGGCACCAACACGGCCGCGATCAATGGGACGGCCACCATGAGACCAAGAAAACCAAACAGGACGGCCATCAGCGCCTGTCCCACC
The DNA here is from genome assembly GCA_031419135.1 of Gemmatimonadaceae bacterium. Classification (GTDB taxonomy): domain Bacteria; phylum Gemmatimonadota; class Gemmatimonadetes; order Gemmatimonadales; family Gemmatimonadaceae; genus Gemmatimonas. The sequence continues at coordinate 3,575 of JANOKE010000817.1, read as the reverse complement.
AAGGTGATGGCGGGAGGCAAGTCCATCTCGCCGCGCATCAGGTACGGGATGAGCAGGTTGTTCTCGAGGAATTGGATTGCCCAATACGCCAGCGCCACAGAGCCGGCTTTTTCCGGCGAATCAATGAACCCCATCACCACCGCCGGTACGGCACTCAACAACGGTCCGAGATTGGGGATGAACTCCAGCAAGCCGGCAAGGAATCCCAGCGCGAACGGCGCTTTCACTCCGAGTATCAGCAAGACGATGGTGCACACGGTGCCGATCACCACCATCGCCACCAGCTGTGTGACCAACCACTTGCGCAGCACCGTGGCGATCTCGGACAACACGCGCCGCGCATGCGGCCGCGATTGCGCCGGTATCGCGGCGAGCATCCATCCGCGATACACATCGGGTTCGGCACCGATGTAAATCGCGAGAAACACCAGCAGAAAGAACGCGCCAATCAGCGCCAGCGTACTGGAGACGAATGAGAACAAATAGCCGGTCGTTTTCGCCAGCCCGTCGGCCAGCTTCTGCTTGATGGCGTCGCTCGGCCGAGTAGTCGCGGCTGGTTTCGCCTGGCGGGGCGGTGTACTCACTGGTGGCACCGCGGTCGCCGTCGCCGGTGCGGGCGGCTGCGTCGCCGCTTTGATCAGCGCGCCAACGGCCCCTGTCCGTTGCTTGGAGTCGATCCAGTCTTGCAGCTTCGAGACCGCGGCCGGGAACTCCGACTGCAACTCCTTGCCCTGTTCGATCAGTGTTGGCGCGGACAGCGCGAGTCCGCCACCAATGATCCCAATCGTCCCGAAAACGATCAGCGCCGACGCAACACCACGTCGGATCCGGTAGCGTTCGAGGACGTCCACGCCTCGGCCGACCGCCAGTCCGAACAGCGTTGCCAGGAATACCAGGAACACCACCGAGCTGACGGACCACAGCAGTTGGAGCGCAAACCACACGCCGAAGGCGATCAGCGCGGCGCGTCCGACATCGGCGGTGGACCATTGGTGACGCGCGCGAGGTAATTCCTCAAGCGGCGTATCGATTTGAGTATTTGTCATATGTGGTGAGGAACACTCCACAAAGGGCCCCGGGGCGGCAAGGGGTCATGCGTCAAGAAGCACTCGAGTCGCCCCCTCGGCGTTCGACCACGGTGTACCTTTCTCCGATCCATGTCCCCGCCCCCGTCTGCATCTCTCTATCTCGACACGGCCGACGCCGTAGACCGCTTTCTGGTCGGCCTCAGCGGAGTGAGTGCCATCGCACTCGATACCGAAGGGGCCAGTTTTCACCGCTTCGTCGATCGCGTGTACCTGCTCCAACTGTCGACCGAGCACCACGAGGCGGTGATCGATCCGCTGCCCATCGGGAATCCGCATCGTCTCGGTGCGCTGTTGGAGGATCGCGCGGTGGAAGTGGTGCTGCACGACGCCGATTACGACTTGCGCCTCTTGCACCAGGACTATGGCTGGCGCGTCACGAATCTCTTTGACACGCGCGTGGCCTCACAGCTGCTGGGCCTGCGGGCGTTTGGACTGGCGGCGCTGCTCGAGAAATACTTCGGCCTCAAGTTGGACAAGAAACATCAACGCGCCGACTGGAGCATGCGTCCGCTCACCGCCGACATGCTCGACTACGCATCACAGGACACCCGCCATTTGTTGGGGCTGCGCGATATCCTGCGTCGCGAATTGACCCAGAAGGGCCGGTGGCATTGGGCCGAAGAGGAGTTTCGGCGCGCCGAAGGCACGCGATGGGATAACGAGGAACCCGACATGGGGTTCCTGCGTCTGAAGGGCGCGCGTGATCTGACGCGACGCGAGCTGGCTCGCCTTCGCGAGTTGGCAAAATGGCGCGATAGCATCGCGAAGGAACTCGATCGAGCGACCTTTCGCATAGCGGGAAATGACGTCCTCCTTGATCTGTCGCGACTGGCACCGAACGCGCGCGAAGGCCTGTTTGCCGTGAAGGGATTCCCGCGTGGCATGTCGGATAGCCGCTCGCAGGAAGCCCTGCAGGCGCTCGCCCGCGGCAACGCCGTTGCCGAGGTTGACCTGCCGCGCTTCCCAAAAGCACAGCGCTGGGACAAAGATCCGGAGTTCGATGATCGGGTGTCGCGGCTCAAGTCCGTGCGCGATGCGGTGGCCACCGAACTCGATCTGGACCCTGGTGTGCTTTGCTCAAGAGACCGGATGGAGGCGGTCGCCCGGAAAAATCCTCGGCACCTCGATGAGTTGTCAGAGATTCCCGAGTTGCGCCAATGGCAGGCTGAGGTGCTTGGTCCGCGGTTCGTGAAGACGCTGGCCAAGGCTGCAGGCACCATGGCAGTCACGCCGGTCACGACAGCCACATCGTTTCCGGCACCGTCCGCCGAATCGCCTTACCTGGAGTAGGGCTGTCGTGTTGTCGCCACAAGCGTGCAGAGTGTTCCTCGTACGCAACAGTTGGACGCGGTGTCACCTCGGTGCGCTCCTTGGGCCACTGGCATTCCGTAATCTGCAAGTTGCTGTGTTGATTCATCTTATGGTGTGGAATTCGCGCGACGCTGATTTGAGGACAAGGCCTCGGTGGGCGGCATGATGGGTGCCCTAAAGAGAGTGGAAAGCCGAACGATGCGGTTCGACCAACGCGAAGTCTCTCGCTCCGAGCGTCCCATGATTCTCACACCTTCCGCCTCTGCAGTCAGCCGCGCGCTCCCATCCTCGGCGGCGGCGTTCAGCCTGCGGCTTCGCTTTCTGCTTTTGGTGGCCTTAGGGGCCTCGGCTGACCTGCTCAGCAAGGCGTTGGCGACCAGCGTATTAAGCGACGGTCACACGGTGTCGATCAGTGATCGACTGGCCTTCATGCTGGTGTACAACACCGGCGGCGCAGGCGGACTGATGGTGGGCGCGCATTCGTGGAATTTCAACGTGGTGATCACGGTTGCCGCCATCGCGCTCGTAGCGGTTATTGTCGCCCCGCTGGCAGCGGTTGACCCGCGTGCCACGCGGGCGCTCGGGCTGGTTACCGGTGGCGCGGTTGGCAACCTCGCCAGCATGATTGTGGGGCCCGAGGGTGTTGCGGACTTCTTCGCAGTGAACCTGGGCGATTCAACAACCGTGGTCATGAACGTTGCTGACTTGCTGCTCTGGGCCGGCGCCTTGCTGCTGGCGCCGGTGGTGCTGCGACTGATCCGTGCGGTGTACTCCGAACGATCGGTGCGAGCTCAGAAGCCCATGTAGGCGCGGACGCGTGGTTCGATGCGCTCCGGAGTCCAAGGCGGCGACCACACCAGGTTCATCTCCACGTCCCCAATTCCCGGGATTGAGCGAAGCTGTTGCTCCGCCTCACCCATGATCTCCGGTCCCGACGGGCAACCGGGTGACGTGAGGCTCATGTCAACGCGAACCGTCGTTCCCTCAACGTGAATGTCGTAGATCAATCCCAGATCGACGATGTTGAGATTGAGTTCGGGATCCTTCACGCGACGGAGAACCAGTCGCGCCTGATCGACCGTTATCCCGTCACTCAGGGTGTCCTGCGTCAGTTGCTCTTCCATGCGTGGAAGATAGCGAGGAGGCCTAGCGTTGTCGCCGTTTGACGGCGGGCGG
>JANOKE010000816.1:0-5420 GCA_031419135.1 Gemmatimonadaceae bacterium | reverse complement strand
GCCCGGCAAAGCCGGCGCCGACATCACGCTTCCGGGCATGAAATTCGCGGCAATCGCCCGTCCGCCAGTATGGGGCGGCAAGGTGGCGTCGGTCGATGACCGTGCGGCGCTGCGCGTGCCGGGTGTAGAACGCGTGGTGCGGATGCCGGAGCCGCCGATTCCCGGCGGCTATCTGCCGTTGGGTGGTGTGGCGGTGATCGCAAAAAACACCTGGGCCGCCATCAAGGGACGCGACGCGCTCATTGTCACGTGGGACCACGGTCCGAATGCGACGTACGACTCGAAGGCCTACAAGGTGGCCCTGCAAACCGCCGTGCGATCGGCCGGTAAGCCTGGCCGCACACTCGGCAACGTGGACAGTGCACTGGCCTCAGCGAGCAAGAAGATCTCCGGCGAGTACTACATGCCGCACTTGTCGCATGCCCAGATGGAGCCGGTGGTCGCCCTGGCACAAGTCACCAACGGCGTGGTGGAAGCATGGGCGCCCACGCAATCGCCACAGGATGCGCGGGCAACGATTGCCGCGTTTCTCAAGGTGGATGTTGAAAAGGTCACGGTGCATGTGACGTTGTTGGGCGGTGCGTTCGGCCGAAAGTCCAAGCCCGACTTTGTGTGTGAGGCTGCGTGGCTGGCACGCGAAGTGGGTACACCCGTGCGGGTGCAGTGGACGCGTGAGGACGACTTGCGGCACAGTTACTACCACAGTGTGGCGGCACACAAACTGGAAGGTGGGCTCGATGCACAGGGCAACGTGATTGCGTGGCGTCATCGGTCGGCGTATCCGTCAATTTCCGCGACGTTCGCACCAAAGGTGACCGGTGACGATCCCGATGGACTTACCAACGGCGCCAGCGATATTCCGTTTGCCATTCCGAATGTCAGCGTCGAAGTGTGCCCGGCCGTGGCGCACACCCGCATTGGCTGGTACCGCTCCGTAAACGCGATTCACCATGGCTTCGCCATCGGATCGTTTGTCGACGAACTCGCGCACGCAGCGGGCAAGGACTCCGTGCGCTTTCTGCTGGACCTGCTGGGCCCCGACCGGAAAGTGGATCTGTCAAAGGACGGATTGGCGGCGCCGGCCAGCAACTACGGCGCCACGTGGACGGATCATCCGATGGACAGCGTTCGCGCCAAACGTGTGGTGCAACTCGCCGCCGAGAAATCCGGGTGGAACACACCGCTGCCCAAGGGTCGGGGACGCGGCATTGCCATCCATCGCAGCTTTCTGTCGTATGTGGCAATGGTGGTTGAGGTCGAGGTGCTGGCCGATGGTACCGTGCTGGTACCGCGCGCCACCGTCGCCGTCGATGCAGGCTTCGTGGCCAATCCCGATCGGGCGCGTTCGCAGATGGAAGGCGCGTTGATCATGGCCATGAGCAACACCTTGTACAGTGAGATCACGTTCGCCGAGGGACGCGTGGTGCAGAGCAATTATCGCGACTATGGGGTGACGCGACTGCGCGCTGCACCGCACGTGGTGGATGTGCACCTCGTGGAGAGCGAAGGACTGCCGGGTGGTATTGGCGAGCCGGGCGTGCCACCCGCTGGTGCCGCGATTGCCAATGCCATCTTTGCTGCGACCGGTAAACGGGTGCGCGAACTGCCGGTGGCAAACCAGTTGGCGGGATGGAAAGCCGGCACGGCAGATGGTGTTGACAAGGACGCGGGCTTCCTTCAAAAAAACACATGACCAGGGACATGCACATGACGCAGCGGATGGGGGTCGCGCTTATCGGTCTGACGATTGTCGCGTCGAGCGCGCAGGCGCAAAACGAAGCGACATTGCGTGCCGCGTTCGAAGGCAAGACGCTCACGGTGAAAGTGGACATGCCGGCCACCAGCAAAGGCATCGACGTGTTTCCCGAAGCGTCCATGCCGGTGAACTGGCGCGAGATGGCCGACCGCATGAAAGACAACGGCACCGCGCTCAAGATCGGCCAGTCCATCATGATCACCAAGGTGGTGGTCAAGAAAGACTCTCACATCGAAGTGCAACTCGGGGGCGGTGGCTACGGCACCTTCGGCGATCAGATGACGAACAGTTCTTCCGTGTCGGCCAACACCGAGAGCGAGAGCAAGCTGGAGCGGCAATTGCGCGACTCCATTAAAACCACCACCAATGCGGCCAGGAAGAAACAGTTCGAAAAAGACCTGGCCAGTGCGCGGTCAACGCGTGAGCGCGAGAACTCGAAAGCGGAGGCCGAGGCGGCGCAAGCGAATCAGGCGCGCGAGGCGAATCTGCGTGTCAAGCGTGCTGAAAGTGGGAGTCGCTTCAATATCCGGTACAAGAATGGCATTCCCGCCGATGCCCTTACGCCGGAAGGGCTGATGCGATCGATGGCGCAGTACGCGGAGTTTGCCGGCGGACCGGTGTCCAGTGCATTGATGTCACCAAGGAGCGCCACTCCCGCCGCCGTCCGCGCCGAACCGGGTGCCAACCCGCTGTTCGCGCTCAAGAAGGGACTCAGTGTCGCCGATGTGGAAGCATTGCTTGGGCCGGCCAACACAGCCAGCGAGGTGAAGGAAGGGTCTATGACGGTGATGAAGCGCACCTATCTGAACGATGGCAAGAGGATCACCGCGTCGTTTGTTGGCGGTATTCTCATCGACTACGCCATCACGCCGTTGTAAGCGGGTTCATGATAAGCCAACGGCCGAGTACCTGTTCGCTGTGCGAAGCGATGTGCGGGATCGTGATCGAGACGGAAGGCGATCGCGTGATCGGCATTCGCGGCGATCCGGACGACGCGTTCTCGCGCGGACACATCTGTCCCAAGGCCGTCGCGCTGGGAGACGTACACGCCGATCCCGATCGGCTGCGGCGACCCATGGTGCGCGATGGTGCTCAGTGGAACGAGGTGAGCTGGGAACAGGCGTTCGATCGGGTGACCGAGCAGCTCACCGCCATCCAATCGGCGCACGGTATGAATGCCGTGGCGGTGTACGCGGGTAACCCGACCGTGCACTCGCTGGGTGCGTCACTGTTCTTTCCCGAGTTTGTGCGCGCACTGGGAACGAAGAATCGTTTTTCAGCCACATCGGTCGATCAACTGCCGCATCATCTGGCGGCGGTGACAATGTTCGGACATCCGCTGCTGATCCCCATTCCGGACATCGATCACACCGATCACCTGCTCATTTTTGGCGCCAACCCAGCCGTGTCCAACGGCAGTTTGATGACCGCGCCCGATGTGGTGAAGCGCCTCAAGGCTATCCGTTCCCGGGGCGGTCGCGTGATCCTGGTTGATCCGCGGCGCACGGAAACCGCCGCGTTGGTCAGCGAGCATCACTTCGTGCGCCCGGGAACCGATGCGCTGGTTCTATTGGCGTTGCTGCACGTGGTCTTCGCCGAACGGCTGGAGCGACTCGGTCGCGTTGGCGATTTCACCGACGGAATGGACGAGGTGCGGGCGCTGGTGACGCCGTGGACCCCCGAGCGTGTCGAACCGCTGGCCGGCCTGTCGGCAAGCGCCATTCGGACCATGGCGCGCGAATTCTGTTCGGCCGCGCGCGCCGTGGCGTACGGTCGCGTGGGTGTATCGATGCAGGAGTTCGGCGCGCTGTCGTGCTGGCTGATTTCGGTGCTGAATGTGGTGACCGGTCGACTGGACACCGAAGGCGGCTCGATGTTCACCAAACCTGCGGTCGATCTGGTTGCCGGCAATGGGTTGTACAGCGGCGGTCGCTTTGGTCGTTGGCGTTCGCGAGTGCGAGGCTTGCCTGAATTTGGCGGTGAGTTGCCCGTGGCCGCGCTGGCTGAAGAAATTGAGACGGCAGGTGACGGACAGGTGCGCGCGCTGGTCACGCATGCCGGCAATCCGGTGCTGTCCACACCCAATGGCACGCGGTTGGACCGCGCATTGGAAGGGCTTGAGTTCATGGTGTCGTTCGATTTCTACGTGAACGAAACCACACGACATGCACACGTGATTTTGCCGCCGGCTTTTGCCCTGGAGCGCGATCACTACGACACCGTCTTTCATATGCTGGCCATTCGCAACACTGCCAAGTTTTCGCCGGCGCTGTTTGCATTGCCGCCGGATGCGAAACAGGACTGGGAGATCTTGTCGGCCATGACCACGCGATTGCGGCGCGGCTCCCCCGACGAGGTCGCGAAGGCTCGCGCGGGCGATGCGCGACGAGCCGCACTCGGTCCGCGCGGAATGCTGAACGCCGGATTGTGCGCCGGACCGTATGGCGCGACCAGCGACCACGCCAATGGCGGACTTTCGCTGGCCGCGCTTGAAGCGGCGCCGCACGGCATCGATCTCGGGGCGCTCGCGCCGTGCCTGCCCGAGCGATTGCGTACCACGCCCAAACGCATTGCCTTGGCCCCCGAGACGATGCTGGCCGACGTAGCGCGTCTTGAGCAGGAGTGCGCCAACGCAGGATCACCCTCGCCGGGATTGCTCGCCCTGATTGGCCGCCGAGACCTGCGCTCCAACAACTCGTGGATGCACAACAGCGAACGACTGGCACGTGGCAAGCGTCGCTGCACGCTGCTCATGCACCCGGGCGATGCGTTGGCGCGTGGATTGGCCGATGGTGCGATGGTGTCGGTGGTGTCACGCGTGGGCGAAGTGGTGGTCGAACTGGAGACGTCCGACGACATCATGCCGGGGGTGGTGAGCCTGCCGCATGGGTGGGGTCACGACCGCCCGGGTGTACAGCTTCGTGTCGCGCGGGCGCACGGTGGCGTCAGCATCAACGACCTCACCGACGATCAGCGGGTGGATGCGTTGTCGGGGAATGCCGCGTTCAGTGGCACGCCGGTGATCGTGATCGCCTCGGCGCCCGCCGACATTGGCGTCGAGATCTGACAGGGTGCGTCGCGAACTCGGCCAGTGCCGCGTGTCAGCGACCGTCGCAGCGAAGCTCCAGCCAAGACTCAGCGCCGTGGTGTGCGCCCAAACGTCAAGATCTGCGTGCCCGTCGCGAATCTTGATACCGCGGTAACGGGCGAACACCTCCTTCTGGCCCAATTCGACATAGAGCCGCTGATACACGTGTACGCGGAGCGCGGCCTCAACGCCCACATCCATGCCGCCAAACTGGAACGCGGGAGTATTGCGCCGACCGAACACGGCATTCTCCGCATGCGGAAACAGCAAACCGGCCCCCGCCTTCGCGAGGAGTGCCACGTGTCCCGTATGGGCAACTTCCCCATGCAGACTGGCTTTACGCACCAGATTCAGGAGTAAGAAGTTCGCGCCGTTGTTCATGCGAAAATCCAACACCTCCTTGGTCAACACTGCGGAACTGTCCAATGCGCGCCCGAACAGCGTACCGCTGAGCCGCACACCTTGAGGCCGCGTGAGTCCGATTCCTGGGTAGAGCGCTGAGGGATTCGAGGGGTGAGGGCAGAGGGTGAGCAAGTGAAGGGGTGAGCGTTGGAGGGGTGAGCGGTGAGGGTAGAG
>JANOKE010000815.1:0-7639 GCA_031419135.1 Gemmatimonadaceae bacterium | reverse complement strand
TGCGTGCCTCGGACACCAGTCGCAGCTTGTCGAGCGTCGCACCATCCAACGCCACCGCGGCGGTGGCCGTCACCGAGGTGGTGCGCGAGCGGCCCGAGTCTGCCAGCAATCGGTCGATCGCCTGTCGACGTGACAGAATGCGCGCCTCCTCGTACGCCGCGCGCGACAAATAGCAAGCCGTGGGCGAGAGGGCGAGTACGCCAACCAGCAGCGCCGTCGCGGCCCCGGTCACCCAACGGAGCATGCGCCACCGCGCTATCTTTCTTGGTCCATGTCGTTCGTCCATCTGCATTGCCACTCCGAGTATTCGCTCCTTGATGGCGCGAATCGTATCGATGATCTGATCAAGCGCGCGTTGTTGTACGAACAACCCGCGCTGGCGATTACGGATCACGGGAACATGCACGCCGCCTGGGATTTCCAGGAAAAGGCGCGCAAGGCCGGTCTGAAGCCGATTCTGGGGATGGAAGCGTACGTGGCCCCGGCCGATCGGCGCACGCGGGGTCGCCCCGCCCCCGGGGTGAAGCCGTACTACCATCTCGTCCTGCTGGCCCGTGACCTTCAGGGTTACCGCAATCTGGTCAAGCTCTCGTCGTTAGGGTACACCGAGGGATTCTACACCAAACCGCGCATCGACCGCGAACTGCTTGCGGCGCACAGTGAAGGTCTCATCGTGTCGTCGGCCTGTCTGGCCGGCGAGGTGGCCACGCATCTCATGGCCGATCGGATCGCGGAGGCCCGCGAGGCCGCCGCATGGTATGCCGAACTGTTCAAGGACCGCTACTACCTGGAAGTTCAGGCCCACACCAGCGAAGGCCAGGCCACGCTCAACGCGAAGGTGCTGTCGCTGGCCGACGATCTTGGCCTGCCGGTCGTCGCCACCAACGACACGCACTTCCTGCGGCGTGAAGATCACGATGCGCACGACGTGCTGCTGTGCATCGGACTCGGCAAGGATCGGAACGATCGCGATCGGATGCGCTACGACGACGGGCTGTACTTCAAATCGGCCGACGAGGTGCGCCCATTTTTTCCGGGACGCGACGATGTCCTCACGAATACACTCGCCGTGGCCGAGTCGGTGGATGTGCAGTTCGAAAAGAAATATTACGTGCCGTCGTTCCCGCTGCCGGACGGCGTACGCACCGAGAACGACCTGTTGGTGCAGTTGGCAACCGATGGCGCGAAAGTGCGCTATGGCGATCCGTTCCGTGACGAAGTCAGGGAGCGACTCGAGTACGAACTCGGTGTCATTACCAACACCGGCTACGCGGGCTACTTCCTGATTGTCGCCGACTTTATCAAGGCGGCCCGTGATCGAGGCATTCCGGTGGGTCCGGGACGTGGCTCGGCGGCGGGTTCGCTGGTCGCGTACGCCTTGCGCATCACGGATGTGTGCCCGCTCGAATTCGATCTGCTGTTCGAGCGCTTCCTGAATCCGGAGCGCGTGTCGATGCCGGACGTCGACGTTGACTTCTGTTTCGAACGACGCGGCGAGGTGATCGAGTACGTTCGGCAGAAGTACGGCAAGGATTCGGTCGGGCAGATTGTCACGTTCGGCACACTCAAGTCGCGCGCCGCTATCAAAGATGTTGGTCGGACCCTGGGCTTCACGCCGGCCGAAACCGATGCGCTGGCCAAGCTCATCCCCAATGCGCCGAACTTCTCGCTCACGGTCAAGCAAGCCATCGAGCAGGTGCCGGAGGTCAAGAAGTACTATCGGGACGATGCGCGCTATCGGCAGCTGCTGGACTTCGCGATCTCGCTGGAAGGCTTGTCGCGCCACACGGGCGTGCATGCGGCCGGCGTGGTCATCGCGCCTGGCCCGCTCAACGAGTTCGTACCCGTCTGCACGCAGGCGTCCAAGGGGTCCGGCAGTGGTGATGACGAACGCGTAATCGTCACCCAGTATGACATGAACGCGCTGGAGCATGCGGGCATGCTCAAGATGGATTTCCTCGGACTGACCACGCTCACCGTGATCAGCGACACGCTCGCGCTGATCAAGGCGCGTCACGGCATCGATGTGCAGCTCGAGGAGCGCGGCTTCACCGACGCCGACACCTATCGCATGCTGCGCGCGGGTCGCACTGCCGGCGTGTTCCAGTTCGAATCGCCACTCGCCACCGACGTGCTCAAGCGCATGCGGTGCGACCGCTTCGACGATCTCGTCGCGTCCAATGCGCTGTTGCGCCCCGGCCCGCTCGACGCGGGCATGCACAACGTGTACATCCGACGCAAGCGCGGCGACGAGCCCACCGCCTACGCGTTACCCGAGCTGGAACCCATCCTGTCGAATACCTACGGCGTCATCACGTATCAGGAACAGGTGATGCGTATTGCCCAGGTACTGGCCGGTATCTCGCTGGCGGAAGCCGACGTGCTGCGCAAGGCGGTCGGCAAGAAGGACTCGGAGCTGATCAGGCAGGAGCTCGGAAAGTTCGTGACGAAGGCCGTTGCGCGCGGGCACGATCCGGCGATCATCGACGAGCTTTCGGGGCAGATCGAGACGTTTGGGCGGTATGGATTCAACAAGTCCCATTCAGTTGCTTACTCCGTCGTTGCCTATCACACCGCCTGGCTCAAATCGCACTATCCGGCGGAGTTCATGGCCGCGCTGCTGTCGTCGAACATCGGCAAGACCGAAGAGGTGATCAAGTACATCGCCGAGGCGCGTGAGATGGGTCTCGAGGTGTTGCCGCCCGACGTGAACGAATCGAATTGGCGCTTCACCGTCGTCGGGGAGAAACGCATCCGCTTTGGACTCGGGGCAATCCGCAACGTCGGCAAGGGGGCGATCGATTCGCTGCTGGGCGCTCGCGGGGCGGGGGTGTTCACGTCGCTCTACGACTTGTGTTCCCGGGTTGACCTGCGCGTGTGCAACACGCGCGTGTTCGAGGCGCTGGTCGCGGCCGGCGCGGCCGATGGCCTGGGTGGCCATCGGGCCCAGCTCATGGCGGCACTGGACCACGCGATCAGTGAAGCGTCGCTGCGACAAGAGGAAGCCGAACGCGGACAGGTCTCGTTGTTTGGCGACTTTGGCGATACGGAAAGTTCGGCGGCCGATCGTGGTGTCGCGGCCAGCCCACCGCCGTTGCCGCCGACACCGGCGTGGAGCGAGAGTGAACGCCTGCAGCGCGAAAAGGAATTGATCGGCTTTTACATCTCGGGCCATCCGCTTGAGCCGTTTCGCACCGAATGCGAGCTGTTCGCCTCCCAAACGGTCGCCCAATTGGGTCGCTGGACCGCAGAGAGTGTCACCATTGGGGTAGTCGTGACGGCGATCAAGCGTCAAGTTTCCAAACGCTCCGGAGCCGAGTTCGCGAGGTTGACAGTGGAGGATTTTTCCGGATCTTGTGAGGTGTTGGTGTTCCAGGAAGCGTGGGCGGTGATCGCCGAACGCGTCCGACCTGACGTGCCGCTGCTTATGAAGGGTGGCTATTCCCGCAGAGATCAAGAGGTTGAAAACGCGACGTTCATCGTCGAGTCGGTTACACGTTTCACAGAAGTTCGTGCCAGCGGCGACCTGGCCGTGGCGATTGACCTGACCAGCGGGGCGGATCTCGCGCCGTCAGTGATGGATGATGTGCGGGTTGCGGTCGAATCCCACCGGGGTTCGGCGCCGCTCGAACTCCGATGGCAAGAGGGCGATGACGCGCCGGTTCGATTCCGGTCGCGGTCCATGACGGTCGCGGCGTCGCCCGCGGTCCTTTCCGATCTTCGCGCGCTGCTGGGCGCCGATCGTGTGCGCCTTGTGCGCGCCGACGGTTAACGAGTCAGCGCGTCACCCTTTCTCCGAACGGTCATGGCTGCTGCCCCGGTGCTGGAATTCGAGCGGCCACTCGCCGACCTCGAGAAGCAGATCGAGGAGATGAAGAAGCTCGCGATCGAACAGTCTCGCGATGTGACGGACACGCTCGCGCCGCTTGAGGCGAAGTTGGCGGAGATGCGCGTGCTGATCTATCGCAACCTCACGCCGCTGCAACGCGTGCAGGTGGCACGCATCCCGAGGCGGCCGTTTACCGCCGACTACATTCGACTGGCGTTCGCCGACTTCATCGAGATTCACGGCGACCGACTGTTTCGCGATGATGCCGCGATCATTGGCGGGTGGGCACGTCTCGACGGCGAAACGGTGATGATCATCGGTCATCAGCGCGGCCGTGACACGAAGGAAAATCTCAAGCGCAACTTCGGCATGCCGCATCCCGAGGGCTATCGCAAGGCGCTGCGACTCATGAAGCTGGCCGAGAAGTTCCAGGTGCCCGTGCTCACCTTCATCGACACACCGGGGGCCTGGGCCGGATTGGGCGCCGAAGAGCGCGGCCAGAGTGAAGCGATTGCGCGCAACCTGCTCGAAATGAGCCAATTGCAGGTCCCGATCATTGCGACCGTGATCGGCGAAGGGGGCTCGGGCGGCGCACTGGCGCTGGGCGTGGCGGATCGTGTCCTGATGCTGGAGAACGCCGTCTACTCGGTGATCACCGTGGAAGGGTGTGCGGCGATATTGTGGAAGGATGGCAAGAGCCCTGCCATGCGGGAAAAAGCCGCGACGGCGTTGCGTATCACTGCGGCCGATCTGGTGGAACTTCGCGTCATCGACGAGATCATTCCGGAGCCGATTGGCGGCGCACATGCCGATCACGACGTCACCGCCGCGAGTCTGAAGGAGGCGTTGGTGCGCAATCTCGAAGAACTGCGCCGTCTCAAGCCCGACAGACTGGTGCGAAAGCGGCGGGAGAAGTTTCTCCGCATGGGGCAGTTTGCAGAGTAATCTTAAGAGGTGGGTGACGTGGCGCATCTGATCGAAGTCGCCTTCCGCGGAAAGCGCAAGGAGTTCTATCAGTGGGAGGCGGAAACGATACCGGCCCTGCAGGCCGGTGTGATCGTGGAAGCCGATCGCGGTGAGGACTTCGGGCGGGTGCATTCCACCGGTGAGTTGGCCGAAGTGCGGTGTCGCGGCTGCGCACATGGGTGCGGCACGACGCCGCCACCGCTGATGGCGCTGCGCCTCGCCTCGGCCGACGAGATCGCGCGCGACCTGGCGCACACCGCCGACAACGAAAGCGCGCGTCGTCGCGCCATGGAACGCGTGAAGGCCAATCATCTCGTGATGAAAGTTTCCGATGCCGAGTGGCAGTGGGATCGGCGCAAGTTGACGTTCTACTTCACCGCAGAACGCCGTGTGGACTTTCGGACGCTCGTGCGCGACCTCGCGGCGATGTTTCGGGCGCGCATCGAACTCAAACAGATTGGCGTCCGCGACGAGGCGAAACGCCTGTCCGGCGTTGGCCGATGCGGCCGCGAGTACTGCTCCGCCTCATGGCTCTCGGACTTGCGCCCGGTCAATCTCGGCGTTGCCAAGGATCAGAAGCTTTCACTCAATCCCCAACAGATCTCCGGCGCCTGCGGACGCCTGATGTGTTGCTTGCGATACGAACATGAGTTCTACGTGCAGAGCCGTCGTCGATTCCCCAAAGAGGGCCGTATTCTCATCACCGATCGTGGTGAGGAAAAGGTCATCAGCGTCGACATCTTTAATGATCGCGTGACCCTGCGCTCGGCGGAGGGCGATACGCGTGTCGTGCCGCTGGCCGAACTGCGGGAGACTGTCGGCGGCTTCGGCGAGCCAACGGTGTCCGAGCCCGCCATGAGCGAACAGTTGGCGGCCATCGCTGAAGCGGAAGACGATCGGGGCGATGCGGTCCTTGATCACTCTGATGCGCCGGGTCCGACTTCCCGGCGGGACTCGTCGCTGTCAGCAGTGCTGGCGGATATCGCGCTCGCCCCGGTGCGCGCGACGGGCGACGCGGCCGACAACGCACCGTACGTCGCTCCACCAATCGTCGCGCTGGCTGGTGAGGACATCGCCAGCGAGGCCGAGCGGGAAGCGCGGCGGAAGCGGCGGCGTGGACGGCGCGGCGGTCGACGACTGCGCGCGGCCGAACAGCGACGTCAGGAAACCGACGCGGATGGCACGATCGACGCCGCGCTGGATGCTGACCGCGACGACCACCGGGACGACGACCGCGACGACGACCGCAACATCATGGGCATCGACCATCCTCCAACCACTTGACGTGGCGCGCTTCTATCTCACTACCGCGATCGACTACGCCAACGGCGATCCGCACATCGGTCACGCGCTCGAGAAGATCGGCGCCGATGTCATTGCGCGCTATCATCGGTTGTGCAACCACGATGTCCATTTGCTCATGGGCATGGACGAACACGGTCAGAAAGTGCAGCAAACCGCGGCGCAGAACGGCGTGGCCCCACAGGCATTCGCCGATGATATTGCGGCACGGTTTCAGTCCATGTGGGCGCGGTTGGGCGTGCAGTACGACCAGTTCATACGCACCACCGATGCGCATCACACAGTGGGCGTGCAGGCGTTGATCCGACGTATCGCCGAACGCAACCCCGACGACTTCTACGAGCGATCGTATCGGGGCCTCTATTGCGTTGGCTGCGAAGCGTTCAAGCAGGATGCCGATATCATCGACGGGCGCTGCGTGGTGCATCCCACGCGCACGCTGGACGAGGTCGAAGAACGCAATTGGTTTTTTCGCCTGTCGCGCTATCAGTCGTTCCTGCAGAATCTGCTCGCGGAGCGTCCGTCGTTCATCGAACCGGAGAGCCGACGCAACGAGATCCTTGGGCTGCTCGCTCAAGGGCTTGAGGACGTATCGGCCTCGCGCGCCCGGCTGGACTGGGCTGTGCCGTTTCCGCTGCCACTGTCCACCGGTGAGACGCAGGGCACCTATGTGTGGTTTGATGCCTTGCCAAACTATCTCACCGCCACCGGTTTCCCCGACGCCGGTTTCGAGCAACGTTGGCCCGCCGACCTGCATGTGATCGGCAAGGATATCACGCGATTCCACGCGGTGATCTGGCCGGCAATGCTGGCCGCGGCCGGCCTGCCGCTGCCCCGACAGGTGTGGGCGCACGGATTTGTGCAACTGGGTGGCGAGCGTTTCTCGAAGAGTGCCGGCGTGAAGCTCGATCTGGGCGAAGCGATCGATCGTTTTGGCGTGGACGCCTTCCGCTACGTGCTTCTGCGAGAAGTCCCATACGACGGCGACGGCAACTTCTCCTGGGAGCGATTCGAGGAGCGCTATACCAGCGACCTCGCCAATGCACTGGGGAACCTGGCCAGTCGGGCCATGGCGATGGTGGAGAAATACTGTGCCGCCGTGGTTCCGGCCGCCGTGCCGCCTCCCGCGGAAACCGACGATTGGACCGACTTAAACGCGTACCATGCGGCAATGGATGGATCGCGCGGCTGGCTGCTGCACGATGGCCTTTCGGCGGTGTCGCGCAGTACTGCCCGCGCGAACGAGTACACGCAATCCATGGCACCGTGGCAGTTGGCAAAGGATCCCGGCCGACGCGCCGAACTGGAGCAGGTGTTGGCCTCGCTCATCCGGCGTCTGGCGAGACAGGCGGTCATGTTGTCGCCGTTCATGCCTGGCAAGGCGCAGACGTTGTGGGAGCAGCTGGGTGGTGCGGGACAAGTCAGTGCACAGCGCTTCGACGCCATCGCTCGGCTCGATCCGTCAGGATGGGTGGTGCGCAAGGGCGAAGGGCTGTTCCCGCGGCCGGGGACAGAGGGATGAGGGAGCAGAGGAGTGAGCAG
>JANOKE010000814.1:0-2640 GCA_031419135.1 Gemmatimonadaceae bacterium | reverse complement strand
ACGCTCGAGGCCGACGTCTTCGCGCTCCTGTTGCGCAGCATCCAGTTGCAGCAGCGACTCAAAAGCGCGCGTCTGGATGTCGAGGAGATGGGGCATATCCATGCCCGTCTCGAGCTTCGCAAACGAGATCTGGTTCATCATGTCCGTAGTTACCGCGTGCGGGGTGCGCCGAAACTGAGATTCCGGGAGGCGCGAAGCACTTCACCCCCGACGAAACCGACCGTGAAATTCACGGCTGGCTTCCCCGGGGCGAAGCGATCAAGCGACGAGACTGCGAGGCGACGGCGAACGGCCGAATGCCTTACTTCACTTCGACGGTAGCGCCTTCGGCTTCCAGCTTGGCCCTGACCGTGGCGGCTTCGTCCTTGGACACGTTTTCCTTGACGGCCTTTGGTGCACCGTCCACGAGGTCCTTCGCTTCCTTGAGGCCCAGTCCGGTGAGCTCGCGCACCACCTTGATAACCTGGATCTTCTTGGCGCCCGCACCCATGAGGACCACGGTGAACTCGGTCTGCTCTTCCACCACGGCAGCCGGAGCCGCCGGGCCGCCAGCCGCCGGCGCCGCTGACGCGACCGCGATGGTGACGTTGAACTTCGTTTTGAAATCTTCGATCAGGGCGGAAAGTTCGAACACCGACATGTTGCCGATTGCGTCGAGAATTTCGTCCTTGCTCATCGTTGCGTTAGCCATGGTACTTATCTCCTAGAGAAATCTCCCAGGACGTCCTGGGGCGTGTGATCAGGCAAAACGCCTGGGGGATTAAGCCGCTTCCTTTTGTTGCTTGAGTGCTTCCAGTGCGCCGGCGAAGTTCGTCAGCACGCTGTTCATGACGCCAAGGAACTGCGCGATCGGTGCCTGCATGGTGCCTGCCAGTTCGGAGAGCAACTGCTCCCGCGACTTCATGTTGGCCAGCGCCTTGACCTGCGCCACATCAATGGTGCGGCCGTCGAACAGGCCTCCCTTGATGGCGGGCTTCGAATCGTTCTCCTTGGCGAAGTCCGTCAGCACCTTGGCTCCTGCAACGGCGTCCTTGGCGACGACGATACCGGTGGGGCCCTTTAACGCCTGGCTGATCAGACCGCTTTCGTTTACGGCCCGCAGCGCCAGCGTGTTCTTGATCACGACGTACTCAACACCCGCCCTGCGCAGGCGACGGCGGAGGTCGGTCATGCGCTTCACGTTGAGGCCTGTGAAGTCGGTGTAGTACACGGCGTTCGCCGTACCGAGTTTTTCACGCAGGCCGTCTACCAGCACCTGTTTGTCGGTTTTCTTCATCTTCGTGCTCGCATTCTTCATGGTTGCGTCGCCTCTTACCGGTACGGCGTGGTGTCGATGGTGACGCCGGGTCCCATGGTGCTGGAGATCGCGACGTTGCGGATGTAAACGCCCTTGGCTGCGGGCGGCTTGGCGCGCACGATGGTGTCCATCAGCGCCGAGAAGTTGGTCTCAAGCGCATCGGGTGCGAAAGAAATCTTGCCGATGGGGGCGTGCACGTTGCCTCCCTTGTCGACGCGGAATTCGATCTTGCCGCCCTTGGACTCTCGCACCGCCTTGGCCACGTCAAACGTGACGGTGCCGGCCTTCGGATTCGGCATCAACCCGCGCGGACCCAGCACGCGACCCAACTGGCCGAGTTGTCCCATCTGGTCGGGCGTGGCAATGAGCACGTCAAAGTCGAGCCACCCTTCCTTGATCTTGGCGAGGAACTCGGTGCCCACGAAATCCGCCCCGGCGTCTTGCGCTTCTTGCGCCTTGGGACCGACCGCGATCACGAGCACGCGCATGGTTTTGCCGGTACCAGCCGGCAGCACGACGGTGCCACGAACGACCTGATCGGCGTGACGCGGATCGACACCCAGACGAATCGCGACTTCAACCGTCTCGTCGAACTTGGCGAAACTCATCTGCTTGACGAGCTCGATCGCTTTCTTCGCCTCGTACGGCTTGCCTACCTGCCGACGCTCACTCGCGCCGCGGTACTTCTTCCCGTTGGTCTGCATGATCAATCCTTCACCGTGATGCCCATCGACCGGGCCGCACCCGCCATCATGGCGATGGCACTGTCGACGGAATCGCAGTTGAGATCGGGCATCTTGAGCTCAGCGATTTTTTTGAGCTGCGCGCGGGAGATTGTTCCTACTTTGACTTTGTTCGGCTGACCCGACCCCTTGTCGACGCCCACTTCCTTCTTGATGAGCTCCGCCGCCGGCGGAGTTTTCAGGATGAACGTGAACGACTTGTCTCCGTAGATCGTGACTTCGACCGGGATGATCATATCACCACCCTGCGTCCGAGCGTTGAACTCTTTGCAGAATGCCATGATGTTGATTCCCTGGGGGCCGAGAGCCGTACCCACGGGCGGCGCCGGGTTCGCCTTGCCGCTTGGAATCTGCAGCTTGACGAATCCAGTGACCTTCTTTGCCATGCGTAATCCTCTTCGCAAGTTCCGCGTCCGGACGGTCCGTCTGCGGTCGTGCTACCACCGAATCTTTTGCGTCGCTGTGGTAGGCGACTGAGTAGGAAGTCGGAAGTCAGTAGTCAGAAGTACGGTTACTAAGTACTGAGTACTTCTTACCAGCAGTAGAGAGTACGTCTTTACTGCGGGCCTGTACTTCTTACTCTGGTAGCGTACTTCGTAC
>JANOKE010000813.1:0-1512 GCA_031419135.1 Gemmatimonadaceae bacterium | reverse complement strand
AATCATCAGCGTAGCGAATCAGGCGGGCCGATGCCCAACTCCCCGGTCCACTCCGGCGGTGGAACCGCACATCCATCCAGTGGAGATACAGGTTCGCCAAGAGAGGCGAAATCACACCACCCTGTGGCGTGCCAATCCCTTGGGTCGGACGGCCACGCGTGGGCCGTCCGTTGGCATCACGTTCCTCCACCGGCGCTTCGAGCCACTGGCGGAGCAGGCGCAGGACCGAGCGGTCCGCGACCCGCCGCGCGACACATTGCAACAGCTTGTCGTGCGGGATCGTGTCGAAATAGGCTTGCAGGTCTGCATCGTAAATCTCTACATATCCTTCCCGCACGTTGCGCGCGATCGCGGCGAGCGCTTCGTGGGCCTTGCGGCCGGGCCGATAGCCGTACGACGCCTCCGTGAAGTCCGCTTCAAAGATCGGCTCCAGAATGAGCTTGGCAGCCGTCTGCACCACGCGATCCCGTACCGTCGGAATCCCGAGGGGCCGTCGTTGACCATTGGCTTTTGGAATGAATACCCGTCGCACCGCTTGAGGCCGGTACCGCTGCGTCTGCAACTCGTCGTGCAACTGGGCGACCAGTGTTGCAGTCCCATCCGGCGAGGTCTTCACCTGCTGGATCGTGACCCCATCCACCCCCGGTGCGCCGCCGTTCGCAGCGACCAGAGCCCACGCGGCCTCAAGCACGTCGAGCCGAGCGATCAATCCGTACAGCGTGTAAAATCGGAACGTCGGCTCTCGCTTCGCCTTCTCGTACAGCTTCTGTCTCAACGTAAAGAGTTTCACGGGCAGACCGTTCCCGTTCGCCGCAAAGGCCTCCGGCAACTGCATCGGCGTCGCTTCCGTCGTAGCGGGATGTTTCCGCAATCGGCTCTCCATGTCTCTGACTCCGCATTCTGTTGGCAGGGGCGCTTCGCTCCACGTCCATTACGACGCTTCCCCGCTACTACCGCCCCCTCCGACTCCCGGACATGCAGCACGGACAGTTATGTATTCCCGCCCGCCACCGCAGGGTACGACCCTCAGCATGCCGGGTCTCTCAGGTTCCTGCACTTCTCGTTCGAGACGCGCCGTCTCTCTCTACCCCGGAAAGTGGGATGACTGCACAGGCCTATGCCTTCGTCACCCCTGCTGGCTTCGCCCTCTCTGGCGGGTTGGCCACTTTCATCTGAGCGTTTCGAGGCCTACAAGAGTTCACGTGGGTTACGGCTCACCTCTTCGCGTCACGAGGCTTCGACCGCGCGATTACTCGTCACGGCCGCCCGCTTCGCTACATGTGTCATAGGCAGTTCACATGGTGACTCCTTGCAGTGCACGAGAGAAGTGAGGCTTGACCTGACGCACCAAAGGACGCAAAGGAACAGGTGTTCAACAACGGACACCTTGGCGACCTTCGCGTCCTTGGCGGTAGGATTTTTCGAACTCGCTCCTTGCGATGAATTCCAGGAACGCATTCAACCACATTCACGCCCTTCGTTGAGTAGGCTCCTGTAACGGCAAAATACTAC
>JANOKE010000812.1:0-24216 GCA_031419135.1 Gemmatimonadaceae bacterium | reverse complement strand
ACACTCCAGTCAGTAAATCGCCCCTCACGGGTAGTCGTGAAGTAACCCATACGCATAAAGCGAGCAGCGACTTCGTTGAACGGCCGCAACAGCAGACCGCCGGTCCAGAGCACCGGAGCCGGTATTCGCTGACGGCGTATTTTCACACCCTTGTGACGCTCAATGAGGCTCACCAGTTCATTGGACGACAGGTTGGAGGGTCCGCCGATGTCGATCGCTTCGTTGATGATGTCGGACTGCTGGAGGATCCGCAGCGAGAGTTCAGCGACGTCCTCGACGGCGATATAGTTGCCCACGGTCTCTCCGTCACCGAACAGCACGGCCTTCCCGTTCTTGCGAATACCGTCGACAATCATCGCGACCCAGATTTCCATGAACGCGGTGGGTCGAATCAACACAAACGGCACTCCGCATTTGCGAATGACGACTTCGATAGCGTGCTTGACACGGAAAAAGTCCACCGGGCCATCCGCCTCCATGCCGCGCGCCGAGAGATGGACAATGCGACGAACCGCCGTTGAGCGCGCCGCGTTGCACAGGGACTCGTACGCTTTGACGTCTACGCGATTCGGACTCGAGGCACCGCGCCCCATGACATTGTTGACGGTCGAATAGATCTGTCCGATCCCTTCGCACGCCCGGGAGACTGCCGCTTGATCGAGCAGGTCCGTGGCCACCGTTTCGGCGCCCGCAGCGGCCAAAGCAGCGAGCTTCTCCGAATTTCGGCCAAGCGCACGAACGGGAACGCCCGCGGCGAGGAGCTTCCGAGCCACCAGCCCACCCACAACTCCCGTCGCACCGGCTACCAAAATACGCGAACTGTTATTGGTCATGAGAACGTGCCCTCGCACGCTGGTCCTGGTGCGGGATGTTTGCTGCGATTCCGGCAGCGTTCGATGAACGCCGTCAGCTCGGGGAGCTCGCACATCCGGGCAAAGTCCGGATTGTCTGCGAGCATCGGGTAGTCATTCCAGCAGGCATTCCATGCACGCTCGAGCCAAGCCATAGCCACGTCGACCTTGCCGCTCAGCGCATACGCGGACGCACAGTCGAACGCGGCAATGCCCTCATTCGCCTCGTACAGCGGGAGAAACGCGTACCCGGTGCGCTCATGGAGCAACCGTTCGGCTTCGGCAAGTTCTGCACGAGCTTCGCTGTGCACGCCGAGCGAACGATTGGCTTTCGCCGCCAGCGCATGCGCTCGCACAAGCGTGAAGCCGGTTCCGACCTGCCCAGGATGGGCGCGACAGATGTCAATCGCCCGATGCGCCGCGATCAATGCCTCGTCGAGATCTCCAGCACGTCGCGCAAGGTCGCCTAAACCGCGATGCGCTTGGGCCAGATGGACCTGCGCATAGAGATGGCTCGACGTTTCGTAGCATGTAACCGCTCGGTTAAGCTGCGCACGGGCGCGATCATCGTCTCGCAAGCGGAAAGCCAGCAGGCCATCAAGCAACAGCGCCCCAATGAAGGCGATGCCCGTGCGATTCGTACCCGACTCGATGTCCACTGCCTTGCCGATGGGTATCGCGGCCTCGACGTACTGTCCGTTCGACGTATAGAGGTCCGCCAGGGCATGATAGGTGGACTGTGAACCCGGCTCGACACGCACGGCGCGAAACAGCGCGTGCACCGCACGATCTCGCAAACTCCAGTGCTCCGCGCCCAGCCCGGATCCGGCGTAGAGCGCAATGGCATGAAAATAGTGGGCCAGGCCGAACTCCGGCTCGAGCAACGTGGCTTGCTCACCGGCGGCGATGGCCTCTCCCACGCGACCCGCACGGCCCAGCGCATAGGCTTGCCACGCGTATGCCTCACCCAACCCGGCGTCGAGCGTGGTGGCGTGTTCGAGATGCATCAAGGCGTTCGCCAGGTCGGATGGGTCGGAGCTCGCGATGAAACCAAAGGCATACGAGAATCCCAGCCCGGAATGCGCCAGCGCATAGTCGGGATCGCGCTCGATCGCTTGTTGTAGCAACGCACGCGATTGCAGCATCGCAGCGGGCGTGAACTGATTTTGCAACTGCCGCGCCCGCGCGAAGAGTTCGTAGGCCGTGAGTGACTTGGTCGCGGGCTTGGCGATCACGGCGCGCTGCTGCTCTGTCACGTCGACCCTGAGCAGCGTCAAAATTCCATCGACGATCCGGTCCTGCAGGCCGAAGACCTCGCTCATCGCTCCGTCGAGTTTAGACGAGGAGATCATGGAACCGGCCTGGACGTTTCCTAATCGTGGCGTGATCCGGATCTGGCTGCCGGACGCCTGGTATGCGCCCCACACCACCCACTGCGCGCCCAACGAACGGGCGACATTCAGCGCGTCATCTTCCGAATTGACCGGCTGCGAGCGCCCCGCGAGTACGCGCGCCAGCCTTTCCCGCCGAACCACCCGCACGCTCGCGATGCGATTGAGGTCGACACCGATGGTTTCGGCGATGCCACCAGCAAGCCATTGCACGGCGGGGTCGCCAGACATGTTCATGAAGTCCAGCACTACGACCGAGTCCTCGGTGACCGCCGGCGCAGCCGACACAATTACACCGTGCAGTGCCAGCGCCAGCTCGGCGGCAGATGCGAATCGGTCGGTCGGATCTTTCTCCAGCGCGCGCTGCAGCGCGAGCTCGACATTTTCCGGGACGTCGGCGCGCAGTGTCGAAACCGAGGGCGCCCGATGCGTAAGGTGCTGAGCGAGGAATGCCATGGCGGTCGGGCCGCGGAACGGCGCTGTCCCGGTCAACAGTTCAAAGAGCACACAGGCCAAGCTGTACTGGTCAGAGCGCGCGTCGACGTCGCTGTCGCCGCCAGCCTGCTCTGGTGACATGTACGCTGGCGTCCCCAGTGCGAGACCGATACCGGTAAGCCGATTCCCCGCCGCTTGGTCAATCGCATAGGCGATGCCAAAGTCAGCAACAAGCGCGTGTCCCTCTGACAGCAGAATATTCTCGGGCTTAATATCACGGTGGACGATTCCGTCACGGTGCGCATAGTCGAGCGCGCCGCACACCTCGATCATCAGCCCGAGGGCCAGCGCCACATCGAACGGACCTTCGCGATCCAGACGTTGGCGGAGTGATTCACCCCGCACGAACGGCATGACGTAGTACAGGTAGCCTGCCGCTGCGCCGGAATCGAAGAGCGGCACGATATGCGGATGATTGAGCCGAGCCGCGAGCTGAATTTCTCGCTCGAATCGCTCGGCGGCGAGCGCCGCGCTGACGGCGGGCCGAAAGAGCTTGATCGCCAGTTCACGATCGTGCCGAGCGTCTCGAGCCAGCAGCACGACGGCCATACCGCCACGACCCAGTTCGGACGTGACGATATACCGGTGTGCGACGGAACGGGCGAACTCATGCCACTCCGCAGCGAGCGTCAGAGGGCTCGCGGTAATACCGAATGACGATCCGTCCATGTTTTTCACGGGACGTCGGAATCGGGCGGCTCCAAACGCATTGGTACTTCCCTCTGTTGCGAAATTCCTTGATGGGGGAAGGTGAATACTAGCGACTGAACTGTACCAGCCATGACACGCCACCCAAGACCGCCGCGAAGCGCAGCGTGCGTCCGGCGCCCGTGGTTATACAGAACCACCAGCGGTTGAAACGCAACTGACCGAAAATCACCGCCATTATCGCGAGCGGGGGGAGGCCCACGCTGGCTGAGACGAAGAGTATGGCCATGCCGGCCCATGACCTCTTGTCCGTGTGCGCCTTGACCGTCGCGTAGTAGTGGCGCCGCCACCGAGGCGCCTGCATCCTCCTCTGGATAACCCCCCATTGCATGCATGAGCGGCCCACGCTGTACCAGCCCAGCTTACCCGCCGCCTGACCCGCGGGCGGCGGCGGCTGTTATCGGCCAGACACCAAGCGTGGGCGCGAACCCGCCGGTGAGGGCGATATAGGTCTCGATATTGACCAGTGGACACAGCGCGGACGCGATGGCCACGCAGAACGTGGTCAGCAGCATCCGCATGGCGCCTCCGGGTCAGGTAAAGTACGCTCCCGATGGGGATGCGCGCATTCGCGGTGCAGGCGGGCGGGAGTCGTTGTCATTGGCGGCCTCGGCACGGTGACATGACAGCGCAGATGCTGCCAGTCACTAACGCGCAAAGTCCGCCCCAGTCAGTCGGAATGGGGGGGGTAGGACGGGCTAGGACAACGAAGCCCCTCCGGCTTCAGTCGGCACCTGCCACTAAACTCGCGTTGCCGGCCAGCCTCAGTGCAACAGCAGGCTCATGCATGTCGTCCCCCGTGTCGATTGCACACATTTGACACCGCGACAGCCGTTCCTACGTTGAAGGATGCTGGTGCTGCATTCTCTCCTTCCCGCGAGGAACCCATGCTCAGACGCACAAAAGCTCTTGCCACAGGAGGTATCGCGCTCGCGCTGCTGATCGCGTGCTCTGCGCCGTCCAACAAGGAGGCGCCTACGATAGGCGCAGCGGCCGGAACACTGGCCGAGCCAAACATCGCCGAGATCCGTTCGGCAATCGAGGCGGCGAATGCGAAGTCGGTGGCGGGCATGCTGTCCGGCGACTTGGCCGCGTCCCTGGGCAGCTACGGTGAAAGTTCGATCATGATGATGCCCGGAATGCCGATGATGAACGGACGTACCGCCATCGAGGCCGGCATGAAGGGCATGATGGACATGATGAAGGTGAATGCCGCCAGTTTCAACACGCAGGACGTGATGGTGAGTGGAGACATGGCGGTGGAGACAGGCACTTTCTCCATGACCACCACGATGAAGGGCGGCAAGCCCATGACCGACAACGGCAAGTATTTGACCGTGTGGAAACATCAGGCCGACGGCAGTTGGAAGGCTATCCGCGACATCAACAATTCAGACGGCGCACCGCCAGCTGGCGCGAAGTAGTCAGCGTGTCGCCGGTCGACCCATCTGCAGGCCGACCGGCGTACTGACCGACACCTCGACTTCCGCCACCCATTCGCGTGCATCACGCGCCAGTTCCCGACAGCCGGCGGGAACTGGCGCGCGTGCGGGCGCGACCACGCGTCCACCTTGACGTACGACGCGCGCTGCGTCGGCCAGCAGCGCCACGTGAGCGGAGTCAACGGCCACACCATGCAGTGACGCGTTGGCGAGCGGGATCGTACGGCTGGTGCCGATGACGAGTTGATCGCCCCACTCGCAGGTATCACCGGCACTCGGCGCATTGATGACTACGCACAGCGCACCCGTGACCGTTTCGATAGTCTCCGCCGCCGCGCCAAGTGTTCCACACAGCATCACGCGCGCGCCCGGATCGCCAAGTCCCAGCAGCGCGGCAATCCGCATTGGGTCGACGGCTGCATCCTGCGCGACCGACAGTTCTGCGCCAGCATCACTGGTCAGAAACGCGACACCATCCCGCAGTGCATACTCGGCCCCGCACACCGAGCAGCCCAGCGTCGCTTCAATCAACCGGTCGCCCTCACGTCGAATGGCAACGGTGACCAGCGGGGATGATTCGTGCGACGCGGGGCAGCGAAGCAGCGCAATCGTCTCGAGACGCAAGCGGCGACGCCTGGCAGAGTCAGACCGCGAAACAGTAGAACAACCCCGCTCCGCCACTGCCCCGCAGGTTTTCCTGGCTGCATCCGCGCGACCCGTGTGCATTGTTCCACGACGTGGGGTTGGTACCACCACCTTGGCGATCATGGTGACCCATGGACGCGGCGCCAGTCCCATTGCTGGTCCAGTTTCGACACGTGGTATCCGTGGTGTCCGACGACACCCGTCCGTCCAGACCCGCACCCGTCATGATGTCGTGCGTGTTGGGCGTGTCGCCGCGACCGTTCACCACGGCACCCTTCTCGGTGAGGCTGTTCTCTTTTGACAGCTTGCCGTTGTCGCTGTGCAGATCGTCAACACTGGTCGCCACCACCACACCCTTCGCGTTCACCCACGGCCCCTTGCCAATGCGGTCGCGCGCGCTGATGGCTTTCAGATTCCCCTGCGCCTGCTGGCTCAGGTACGCGTGCCATGTCTTGCCCGCCACACCAGCCGCTTCAGCCAACCGCTGGCAGTGTCGATCGGCGCCGACAAGCCCACCGAGATTCGCACCGTCGCCAATGCCGACACTGGTGATGAAGAAACTCATGGTCGACGGCTGGTTGACGGGCGACGTGGCCAGTGCTGACAGGGCCGCAGCAAGGATTATGCGAAACATGGGGTCTCCAAAGAAAGGGGTTGATGAATTCTAAGACGGGAGACCAAAGACAGGAGACGGAAGACGCTTTGCCGGTGGGACGTCTCCCGTCTCCCGTCTTCGGTCTCCCGTCTTAAACCTCCCCCACCCTACGACCGCGACAGCCTCACCTCGTCCACATTCACCTGCGAGGGCCGAGTGACCGCCCACAGCACCGCGTCCGCTACGTCGGCGGGGCGCAGCATGTTGGCACGTTTCGGGAAACCGGGTGTGTTGTCGGGATCGATGGGGTCCCAGATGGACGTATCGGTGGCCGCCGGTGATACGAGTGTGCTGCGCACTCCGGAGCCGTACAGTTCCTGGCGCAGCACCTCCTGCATCGCGCGCTGGCCGTGCTTGCTGGCCGCATAGGCACCGTTGCCGGCAAACGCCGTGCGGTCGGCCACCGAACCAATCGTGACCACATGACCGGCACCGTGGGACTTCATGTCCGGCAGCAACGCGCGCAGCAGGTAGAACGGTGCCACGAGATTCACCCGTATCGACCGTTCAAAATCGACAGGATCCATGACATCGAGTGCGGCCAGCGGGAACAGCCCCGCGTTGTTCACCAGAATGTCGGGGGCCCCGCCATCGATACGCAATACGCCGCAGAGAGCGGTTACCGCCGCAGCGTCTGTCACATCGCATGGTGCCGAACGCGCTTGCCCGCCAATCGATGTCGCCACCTCCTGCAGCGCCTCGGCACCGCGGGCCACCAGCGTTACCTGTGCACCAGCCTCCGCCAGCGCTTCGGCAATTGCGCGACCAATACCGCGCGACGCGCCGGTCACCAGCGCGTGGCGCCCGGTCAGTGCATTCAAAACGGCTCCGACCGACCGTGTGCGAGCCCGAGAAACTCACTGCGCGTTTTCGCATCATCGCGAAACAGCCCGCGCAACGACGAGGTAATTGTGCGCGAACTCTGCTTCTCCACGCCGCGCATCATCATGCACAGGTGCACCGCATCGATCACCACACCCACGCCCTTGGGCTGCAACACCTCATCAATCGCATTGGCGATCTGTTCACCAAGACGCTCCTGGACTTGCAGGCGACGCGCGAATACCTCGACCACACGCGGCAGCTTGGATAACCCGACGATCCTTCCATTCGGGATGTAGGCGATATGCACCCGCCCGAAAAACGGCAGCAGGTGATGTTCGCACATCGAATACATCTCAATGTCACGCACCATCACCATGTTTTCGTGCGATTCGTTGAACACGGCATCGCCGATCACTTCTTTGGGGTCGAGCTCGTACCCGCGCGTCAGCCACGACAGCGACTTCGCCACCCGACTGGGCGTCTTGAGCAGCCCGTCACGCGTGGGGTCTTCGCCGATCAGTTCGAGCTGACGGCGAATGATGTCCTCGAACTCCGTGATGCGTTCGTCGTCGATGACCAGGTCGTCGGAGTCGACCGTGGACCGTGCGGCCGGGGAGATGCCGGCCGTCATGGCGCGAATGGCGCGTTGCATCGGCAAATTAGTCCCCTTCATATTCGGCATAGTTCTGATCGGTTTCCCAGAGACGCAGTCGCACCAGTTTTGCCGGTGCGACCGCAGGCGCTATCACGCGCCACATCGCGACAACAATGTTCTCGGTGGTTGGAATAATCCCCTGCGTGTACGCGACGTCGATATTGAAATTGCGATGATCGGTTTTTTCGATCACTTCACGATCGACAATTTCGCGCAGGAACCCCAGATCGATAACATACCCGGTCCGCTCGTCGATCGATCCCTGCACCGCCACTTCCAGTCGGTAGTTGTGACCGTGCCAGTTGGGATTGTTGCACTTGCCGAAAAGGCGGGTGTTCTCCTCGTCGGACAGCGCAGGGTTATGGACACGGTGCGCGGCATTGAAGCGCAAAACTCGGGTGACGGTGACGAGAGGCATGGGGAAGGATAGAACTGGTTTGGCGGCGGGTTGGTTGCGGTTAAGACTGGAGACGGGAGACAGGAGACGGGAGAGGGTCGGCGGGTGGGATCTGGCTGCTGGTGATGGTTTGGGCGTTTTTGCAGGCACGGGTTGGAGCCGGCGGCGGAGGGCGTAGAGCATCCAGGTGAACTGGCGGAGTTCGGATTGCCACCTTGCGATCGAGGCGGCAGGCAAAATGCCAACACCGTGCAGGAAGGCCAGATGGTTCGTCCACGGAACGCGCCTCACCGCAAGCGTGACCTCGATCGCCAGCAGATTCGACCGCTGCCACACGGTGAGCTCTTCGTGATTGTGTCGCTGATCATGCATTCCCGACAATACGCCACCATCCCCAGTATCCCTTCACCATTCCCCCGCCGCGCCGCCCAATTCTCCGCGCCACTCCCCCGTCTCACGGAGTCTCCCGTCTCCCGTCTCCTGTCTCCCGTCTCCCGTCTCCTGTCTCCCGTCTCACGTCTCACGTCTCACGCGGAGTCTCCCGTCTCCAATCTCCCGTCTCAAATGCAAAAGCCCCTGCTTTCACAGGGGCCCTGCAGTCGGAACGATGAGGGGATCTTGAAGCCCAAAGAATACTGATGAAGTCCGCACCGCGCTTTCGCCTTCCCCGCACTGGGGCATGACGTTCACACAGTCTGTTGGGCCTCTTCTAAGGACTTATCGGCTCAAGAAGTAAATCTCCCCGCCCCGAACACCAGCCATACGATTATCTTACTGCCCGAGTAACACCAGACGCAATTGTTTTTTTCCCGCCCGCGCCGAAACCCCCATGGATCGCTACATCGCCGCTGCACTGATCATGCTCGTGGTCTGGGCTGGTGTGACGTTCACCACCGCCGCGCCAGGCTGGATCCACCTGCTACTCACCGGCGGCATGTTTTTATTGATTTGGCGCATCGTGGTGCGGGGTACGCCGGATGGAAAGACGGGAGACCAAAGAAAGTAGACGGGAGACATCCAGCCGACGGGACGTCTCCCGTCTCCCGTCTCCCGTCTCCCGTCTTTTTCCTCATATCTCCCAATTCGACAGCACGATGCCCGACTCCGGCACCACTTCGCCCCACCCGAATACCGTCATGCGCAGGTCGGTCCATCGCACCCGCGCGCCGAGCCCCACCAGCGTGCGGTACGCATCGGGATAGTCGCCCTGCAGTCGAATGGCCACCCGTCGCGTGCCCACCCGCCGCGCCAGATCCGCCAGTATCCCGATCAACTTCGGGAGCTCCGTGCGACGCGCCAACACCAACTTGAGCACGCGCAGTTCTTCGCGAGCGCGGCCCTCCACCAGTGGCACTGTGTGGTACACCGCAAATCCCGTCGGTGCCTCCGCCGTACCCAGAATTACCGTGTCGCCCAATGCCATGCGATCGGTCAACTCCAGCTCGCGCGTGAAATCGTAGCCAGGCACCACGCGCGACGTGAGCGCGTGACACCGTTCCATGGCGGTTTCCTTCTCGAGTCCGGACAGTCGCGACAACAGCAACGGGGTGTGATCGCCCTGTGCCGCGTCTATCGTAAGCGTGATCGTAAGCGGTCCGGGCACAAAGCCCAACGATGAGTAGAATCCGATATTCTCCATTGTGCGTGGCATCGTTTCAAGGCCAATCACCTTGGCGCCCTGTTCACGCAGCCAACGCATGCCACTTTCCACAATGATCTTGCCGAACCCCATGCCCTGCAGATCGGGACGGACACACAACGGACCCATCCAACCTTCGGTGCCCGAATGGTGCACGATATTGAACGCCGCGATCTTGCCGCGTTCGTCGCGCCAACACAGCGCGCCATCGCCGGCGTCTACAATCGCGTAGCGCCAGATCGCTGCGTGCAGCGCCGGCACCCGTACACCTGACATGCCGTCACGTCGATAGCGCTCCGTGAAGGCTTCGGTGAATATCTCGTTCAGCCCGTCGATGTCGTCTACCGACGCCACGACCGGTCCATCCATCGGGCGGGTGTTGCGAAACGCTCGTGTCGTCACCGTCAATCAACCTCGGCCATCGCGGCCATCGCGACCGATCCCGGCGTGACCGTGCTCGCGCCACGTTCTTCATCGAATCGCACCACCAGCACGCGGTCGAGCCCTTCGCGAACCTGTTCGATGTGGGTGATCACGATGACTTGCTCGAATCGATCGTTCAGTCCCCGCAGGAGTTCGACGACATTGCCACGACGCGCGTCATCCAGTGATCCGAACACCTCGTCCAGAATCAGCAGAGAAAACACCTGACCAGCCCGTTCGGCGATCATCTGCGAGATCGCCAGGCGCAGCACGAGATTGCAGAGATCTTCCTCACCACCCGAAATGACCGGCTTGGGCAACCCGTCTTCCAGCACCACCAGTGTGTAATCTTCGTCAAACTCCAGCGCATTGTAGCGCCCATCGGTCAGATCAGCGAGGAAACGACTGGCGATGTCCGACAGCTCGGGTCGAAGCTGAAAATTGAGATCGGTACGCAAGTCGGTCAGCGCGCGGTCCAGTTCGTCGTGCAGCCGCTTGTCCCGCTCCAGCTCGTCGAGCTTCTCCTGCAACCGCGCCAGTTCGCGTCGCCCACGCTCGGCCGCCTCCATCTCGGCTCGTGCACGCGCCGCGTCGGCCAACGCGGCAACGGCCTCCAGTTCCGCGCGTCGCGCCTCCACGGCGGCTTTGTCGTGCGCATCGCGCACCGCCGCAAACTCTCCCTCCGACTGTCCGGCGCCGCCCCGCTGCGCATCCAGCGACACCACGCGCTGACGCGCCGTCTCCAGCACAATACCAACGCGCAGTCGCTCGGCACGCGTGACACTTTCCCGCTCAACGAGACCGCCAAGCCGTGCCGCGCGCGTTTCGAGATCGGACAGCCGCGACACCGATGCGCGCAACACCCCGTGTTGTCCGGCATCGTAGCCCATGGGGAGCGCAGCCAGTGACTGGCGTGTTTCTTCCAGACGCGCCGTCCGCGCGGCGCGCTGTTCGGCAAGTGCCGCCAGTTCCGCAATGGCCGAATGAATGCGCGTCAACCGGCGCTCGATGGTCACCACTTCCTGCTGCGCGGCGCGACGCTGTTCATCAAGCGCGTCGATCGACTCCGGTGTCTTCGTCAACTGCTCAACGCGCTGCCGATAATAGTTGCCGTCGATGCGCACGGTCTCGATCTGTTCCGACAGCAGATCGAGCACCGTGCGATACGACGCGCCGAGTGGTCGTCCACAGGTGGGACACGGACTCTCTTCGCCAAGGCCTTCCAGCGTGTCGCGTTGCTGCACCAGCTCGGTGTACTGCGAGCGCAGCGCGTCGAGGCGTGTTTCGGCTTCCTGCGTGTCGCGCACCCACGCCGTGCGTTCATGCTCAAGCGTCTGCTCCGCGGCGGCAAACGTCGTGCGCGCGGTGTGCAGTTGCTGACTCGTTTCGATTTCCAGCGTGGGTGCCGATTCCAATTTGACGGCGCGTTCGGTGAGGCGCGCTTCTTCCTCGGCCGATCCCCGCAGTCGCTCGATCAATGCCTGGCGACGCGATTCGGCAACCGCGAGGGCGTCCTGCACCGTGAGTTGCGCGCGCAGATCGGCCAGCGGAGACATCTCGGCCAACAGCGGCGCCAGTTCACTCTGGGCCAGCGCAATCGCCGCCAGGTCGCGATCAAGCCGCTCGGCATCCCGGGCGAGCGCGAGCGCTTCATTCTCAGCGACACGGAACTCGCCTTGCAGTTGCTGCACGCGCTCCCGATCGGCCTGGGCGCCAGCCCATTGCGGTGCGAGTGCGGCCAGGCGTTCGGCGGTATCGGCGCGCGACACCTCGGACTCGGCGGCGCGCGCGCGCGCCACCGCGACTCGCGCTTCGGCCTCCGCCAACATGCGCCATACGGCGTCGGCATCGGGCATGCCCTGCTTGAGTCCATTCGTTTCAGCCAGCAACGCGCGACGACGTTCACGCACCAGTTCCTGAGCGCTGCTCAGACGGTCGTACCCCAGCACACGGGACAGGAATCGCGCCCGTTCGGCAGGGCCGAGCGCGGCCATGACATCGAGTTCTTTCTGTCCGGTGAAATAGGTGTGAAAGAATTCCGACCGCGTCATGCCAAGCCGACGTTGCAGCAGTTCGGTGACGCCGGTAATGGTGCTGGCAATCGGTGAGTCACCGCCATCGAGGAAGCACTCGGCCGAGGTGAGACCGCGCAGCACGCGATAGCGATGACCCGCCAGTTCAAAGTCCAGTTCTACTTTCACCGGTGCACGTGAATCGGCGCGCGAGTTCCGAATGCTGTCGCGCGTACCGCGCGCCGCCGCGTTGCCGTACAGCGCCCAGGCAATCGCCTCCAGAAGGGTGGACTTGCCCGAGCCGTTTGGTCCGATAATCCCGGTGAGTCCGCCCTCAAACGTGAGTGTGGTATCGACGTGCTGTCGGAAGTTCTGCAGATGCAGCGCGTGCAATCGCATCAGCTGTCCACCACCGGCAACGTGGCGGTCATGGCATCTTCCGCCTGCTGCAGATAGCGCATTCCGAGTGTCACCAGCTGTTCACGCTCCATGCCAACCGGCAGCGCGCGCTCCTGCAAGCGTTCCGCCAGCATTTCTGGCAACGTGGCGCGTCGACCCGGTGCACCCCCGCCGGCGCGGCGCGGCACCAGTGGCTCCGGGCGCCGGGTGTCGAGGTGGAAATTCATGGCGCGTTTTCGATATTCGCGCAGTGACGCGTGGTCGAGCTCACGCACCACATGACGCGGGATATTGCGCACACTCGCGCGTACCACACGTTCATCAATTCCGCCGGGTGCCGTTTCGACGCGCGCGCGAAGTGCGGCATCAACGTCGGCCGCGCCCATTCCCGACGCGTCGATGGGCTCCAGGTCCAGCAGCGGTCGCGAGGGTCGCACCGGATGAAAGCGATGCGCACCAGTGGTCAGGTGGTGTTCGATAAATCCCTTGCCGGGCACACTGTGCTCACGTTCTTCGCGCAGTTCACCCCACGGATTGGAGCTCGTGTAATCGATGGAACCACTGTAGAACGCGCGCGGCGCCACTTCGCGGTACACGTGATAGTGACCCAGCGCCACGTAACTCCACGATTCGGCGTGCAACTCCGTGACCGGGATCTCGATGGCCGCACGATCGGCCAACGAGGCATACGTGGGCAGCATGCCGGCAATCTCTCCGTGCATGAGGAGCACGGTATGCTCGAAACCCTCGGGTGGTGTGAGCGGTGGACGATCGATGCCCGGTACGTCGGGCACGGCCAGCACCGCCAATGAGCGCGAAGGAAAGGTGAATAGCTCAGGCTTGGCGTCGGCCACCTGCACGCCAATTTCGCGAAAGAGGCGGAGGATGCAGCCCGTCTCGGTTGTGCGGGGCGCATCGTGATTGCCGGCCACCATTACGATCGGCGTGTCCGGCAGAGCCTCACGCAGCGCTGAAAATGCGCGGAACGCGTGCAGAATCGCCGGATTGGACGGACGCACGGAATGAAAGATGTCGCCGCCAACAACGATAAGCTCAGGCGCGAGCGCCACAATCTGGGCCACGGCGCGCTGTACCGTGCCGGCAACATCGGCCTCCCGCTGATTGATCCCCGACGGGGTCAGTCGCTGATACTGGCGAAAGCCGAGATGAAGGTCGGCGAGGTGCACAAGGCGCATGGGGGCAATTTAGAGGAAAGACGGGAGACGGGAGACGGGAGACTGAAGACATCCTGCGTACCGAAACCCGCGCCGCCGGCGGGACGTTCGCCATCTCCCGTCTCCCTTCTGCCTTCTCCCGTCTTAACTCACTTCACCCTCACCCGCTGCTGAATCCTCAAATCCAGCAGCACGGGCGCGGCCCCGGAGCCGGGCCCGGCCGACACCTCCGACTGCACGTCCATGACGGTGCGCGCATCGACAATCCAGGCCCGCTGCCGATCGACCACCAGCATCCCGCGCATCGTCCCCGCAGTGATCACCCGCGTGCCCGCCGGCAAGTCGCGGGCAGCGCCATCCCGTTGCAGTGACCCCTTCATGGAGATCCACGCGTCACGTCCGCCGCTCGTAAGCGAATCCAATCGGAAGTTCGCGCGCACGATGCCATCGGCGCGATATCCGCTGACCGGCAGCGAAGGAAGTACGATGTCGCGTTCCCAGCGATCGCCAACGCGAACGGCTTCTGAGGGCAGCATGCCTGGCATTGACGCGAGCGTCGCCCCCAGTTCCATCGCGCCGGGCGGCGGATCGTTCACGCGCATGGCGCCATCGGAGGTGACGCGAACGCGCACCTGACGCCCTTCCATGGGCAGTGGCAGCAGCTTGGGCCGACGGGTATCCAGCGGCGTACCGGCGCCCATCGCCATCGAATCGGTGGTGGCCAGCAGGGTAGTGGTGGAGAGATCACTCGCCTCGACCAACGAGTGCGCGTACAACAGCAGACGGGTAATACGAGTGGCGGCGCGCGTTCGTCGCGGCCCGTACTCCGGTGAAGCGAGTTTAGTGGTTGGTCGGCTGGATACTTCGATGGTTTGCTCCATTTGCAACCACAGTGTGTCGCCCACACGCGGTCGTACAATCAACGACACTCCCGCCGCGCGGGACGACGCGGCGCGCGCCGCGGCCGACTGCGCCGTTGCTTCGCGAAACGCCGACGTCACCAATACGGCGGCCGCCACGAGTGTTCGTGGGTTGATGGCCTCCGTGATCACGAAATCGGTTCCCAGTGAGCTCTATCCACCGTATTCATCCGGAGCAAACGCACGAAGAGTTTTCGGCCTTGGCGCCATGGCTTCGGCGTCGGTGGCCCCGGGGCGCGCGCGTCGCTGCAATTCGCGCATGAAGGTGGCCTTGACGTCGTCCGGGCGGCGGCGAAGTACCGCATTTCGTGCCGCCAGCACCTCGGGTTCATGGTACAGCCCAATCGCCTGCTGTACCCATCCCAGATCGATACCACGGTCGAGGCGTCGAAGATCCCTCGCCACCGCCGTGGCCAGCAACGGTTCTGCCGCCTGCGGAAAGCGTTCCACTCCTTCCCGACCCGTCATCACGGCCGGCCGGGGAAATCGCACAAAAACCGGCTGCGCAAAATGCGGATGTCGCACCATCAACTGTCCCTTGTCCAGTGTGGCGAGACGCGCCTTGACGGCGGGCGACAGCACCTGGTACCCCGGCGTGGCCAGTTCGTCGGCGTCCATCCGGCCATACATGGTTGTGCCGGCATTGCCCACCACCCGCCGGTGAACCTGCGACCGGAACTGTTGCGCGCCAAAGAGCACCAGTCCGAGGTATCGTCCGCGTTCGGCGATGTCCAGCAACATTTTCCGCACGTACGTATCAGGACCATCGTGCGGAGCGTACCGGTTCAACTCGTCGACAAACACGATCACGTGATCGACACCCAGATCCCGACGTTCGAGATGCTCCCGCAACTTCGAGACGACGCGGGCAAACACCAGATCCTGCGCGTCCTCCTCCACGTTCGCAACATCAAGCACGTACACGGCGCGATCGGTAAACGTCCCAAAGGGCAGATCCGACGGGACGCCGTCATCGGTCACCAGCCCGGCACACCGTGTCGAGATATTCGACAGGCGATTGCGCACCTTGCGAATCGTCGCCGCGTGATGCGTGCGCCAGGTGTCGCCGTTGGAGTCCTCGACTTTGCGCAACACTTCGCGAAACCACGCGTCGAGATCGGCAAACGACTGTACGCGATGCACGCGGGCAAAGCCGGGTTCTTCAAAATCTTTCCCCGCGACGCGCTCTCGAATGAAGTCGATCAGCGCATCCGCCTTCGCGTCCACGTCGTCCTTGTTGAGCAGCACTTCGGCAAACTGCAGGACTTCGCCCAGTCCCCAGGTAAGCGGCTGCACGTCATCGGCCAGCGCTGGATGGGAGCGCAGCGTATTCAGCGCGAGGCCGCGTGCCGTGTAGGGCGCGAAATACCGCACGTCCTTGAACGGCTCGGCAGGCACCTGGAGCAATTCGTACAACTCGCGATCGGCATCATCCAGCCGCCCCGGCTGATCGAGAAAGCAAAGGTCGGGTCCCTTCACATTGAAACACACCGCCGCCACGGTGCCCCGTTGCGCAGGGAAGTGCGCAAAGATGCTCTGCAACAGCCATTCGATCGCACTCGTCTTCGTGGCCAGTCCGGACACACCGGAAATGTTGAGGTGCGCGGCCTCGGGCCCAACCAGAAAGTCGGCGTCGACATAAATCGGCGACCTCATGGCCCCGGCGCGATACACACCAACCGGTATCGCCGTACGCGACCCCGCACGCAGATACCCGTCCATTCGCAGTGCAATCGCCACATCGGCGTCGTCGGCAAGGAACACATCACCCAGCGGCACCGGTTGCAGCGGTTCCTCGGGAATGTGGCGCAACACATGCGCCGTGTACAACCGAATTTCGGTGCGCTCGGTCGCCGCGCGAGGCCCACCGGAGGGACGTCCGTCGTGACCCAGCACATCGTGCAATGGCGATTGCAGATCGGAGTAGCTGAACCCCTCCATCACCACGCCATACACACGCGGCACATGCGCCCCCACCGCTACCGGGCTTTCTACCCGCACGATGGTCCCGATACCAATCGGCGCATCAACTGCCGTCCAGAAGTGGAATTCGTGCGGTGTGTTCGGCTTGCGCTCAGTCGCCACGACGCGCCCAATCACGGTCGGCGCGTTGGTTATCGTCCCGTCTGTCATGTCTGCCTGTTACATCCGTAAGAAGTCGTCACGTACCAATAAGGGCTTTGAGAAACTGTTCGCACGCATACACGCCGTACGTCAGGGTGTCCCACCGGGGGTCGGGAAGCGCCAGCGGCCTGCGGTCGGCCAGAATCCAGCCGCTTACCGCGTTGGCGCGTTGCGAGAGCGCGTGAACGGCCACGAGGTCGGGATGCGCCTGCTCGGAATCTTCCACCCGAAACAGCGTCGACGGCGGTGCCACTTCCACGCGCACGAGTCCGTGCAACGGATCGCCATCGTCCGACGGATGCACGCGCAAATACCAACTGGCCACACCGCGGCGCGCACGATGCTGCACGAGAAACAGCGGGCTGCGCTCCCCCACCGACAGGGCCAACGTGGCGCGTAATGCCACAGCGTCGCCGTACAGCGTATTGTGGGACTTGACCACGCCGAATGCCGGCGACGCGGCATCGACGGCCAGATTGCCGGAAACGCCCCCGTCGATCCAGAGCCACTGCGACTCGCTGCTGCACCAGGCAGCAGCCAAACGCCGCTCAAGGGTTTCGCGCTCCTGCGCTACAACCTCCAGCGCGCGGGCGCGTACCGCCAGCGGATGCACCGGAAGTTCCGCACGACCGCCTTCGGACACATCAATCGGCTGAACATTTGTTTCCACCAGCGCGGCCCAATGGTGCTCGCCCAGGTGAGCCCGCGAGGCAAGGATCATGTGGCGCACTCTTGGCTCGTTCCATGTGCCCATCCGACGGTCGATGCGCGCACGCACGACGGCCGCCACGGTCGCAAACACAATCGGTGAGCCGTTCAGGTGCCCGACCACCCGGCTTCGCTGGATGCCATCGAGAAAAGCGCTGACGCCAGGCGCCGCGTCCATCGCCATCGCACGTCTGCCGAGTCCCTCGAGCATGACGCAACTGGCAACCGCTGGCGGGTCGCCGGCCAGGGCCAGCCGTTCAAGCGGCGTGGAGGTTCCCGCCGAGTCGATGGCGCGGCCACCGACCAAAGGGCGCAGGGCTCGCAGCGCGGCACGGAAGCCGCCCTGTGGCCATATTCCTCCCATCGTACGTTCGTCGGTTACCGCTATCGGTACCGGAATCTGAACCCCAGGCGCGACTCGTTCGTCTTGCACGAAGCGGACGCTAGCGCCCCAGCCGCGCCGGGACAACGAGGGCGCGCTGATCGGGCATCTCGCCCGGCATGTGCTGGGCCAACGCTCGGCCAACCACCGAAACTGCTTCCGAGTCTTCGCCTTTCATGATTCCTTCGCGTGTTTGCAAGGTGTGGCGCCATCGTGCCGGACCCGCACTTGTGTTTGCCCTGCTCGGTTTTTCCGGCGGATGCGATCGAATCAGGCGCGCCTTGAACGACGAAGCGGCCGCCAGTGCGGGCGATCCTGTGTGGCAGAGTGACAGCACGATGTTGGCCACCAAACCCAACCTCCTATTCCGTGTTTTCAACCACGCGAATGGCCGTGCCGTCGCACCGATCGCCACCATCGGTACGCAGGGATTTCGTCAGGTGACGATGGGCGGTCGCGGCTGGCGCGCGTTCGACCTCAACTATCTGCAAGCGGGCCATACATTGCGGGCAGTTCGCGACGGACTCGACGCCGGTGAAGTGCGACTCACGAAAGGCATGTGGGAGCAAGGCGCGCAACTCGACACCTTGCGCTGGTGCGGACGTCCGGTGCCGGCTGGCCTCGTCGACGCGCCCTCGGGTGTCACCTTGGCTATTGCCGGCGCCCGACCCGCGCTCAAGCGTGTCGCCCCATTGTCCGCTGGCGAATTGCAGGAGGCGCTCTCTACCATTCCAACACTCATCGCGCCATCCAGCGGGATCTCCACCTCGATGCTCGCGCGTTATTCGCGTGAAGTACGTGTGCTTGCCACCGGCGCCGGCCCGCGACCATCGATCCTGGTGATCTACAACGACCCCGAGCAGGATTCGGACACGTTGAAGTCGATGACGCAGAGACCGAGGCAGATCATCGTCGACATAGTCAAGGGAGTATACGGCTTCCGGCCCACGTTAACAAATGCCACGCTGGGAAACGCGCTCAGCGAGCCGCGCATGGCGTTCCTCGACTACGTAGACGTGGATGGCAACGGCCAGGCCGAGCTGTTCTTCACCTTCCTGGCGAACAAGAAGTACGAAGTGACCACGGCATTGCGCTTCGAGAATGAGGTGTGGCGCGAGGTGTTGCGGCAACTGGTGCGTTGCGAGGGCTGACCTCGCGTCATTCGATCCCGATGGCCCACGCCTGGTCCAAATCCTGACGACTGTAGGCCCGGAACGCCGTGAGCGTCTGGGTACGCATGATCCCCGGAACCTTCGCGAATTCTTCTGTCACCACGGTCGCTATGCGATCGAGATCCACGACGCGCACAAT
Organism: Gemmatimonadaceae bacterium; assembly: GCA_031419135.1. Lineage (GTDB taxonomy): Bacteria > Gemmatimonadota > Gemmatimonadetes > Gemmatimonadales > Gemmatimonadaceae > Gemmatimonas. Next base: position 5,059 of record JANOKE010000812.1, on the reverse strand, counting down.
CGCCACCAGATCCCACGCGCCCGACACCGAGTACACCTCGCTTACTCCGTCGATGCCGGCCAGTGCGGTAGCGCACTGTGGAATGCTCTTCGGTTCGGCTTGTACCAAGACGATTGTGGTGATCATGTGGTGTTTGTTTTTGAGACTGGAGACGGGAGACGGGAGACGGGAGACACTTTACTGCCGACTGAAGACTGCCGACTGAAGACTGAAGACTGGGGACTGAATGTTGAACCCGGAAGACGGGCCGTCTCCCGTCTCCTGTCTCCCGTCTCCCGTCTTTTCTTCACCCCAACGTCCGCGCGATTCGCCTGACCCCTTCCACCGCCAACGCTTCGGTGGTCGCGTAGCTCATACGAACCCAGCCTGGCGTCAGAAACGCGCTGCCCGGAACGATGGCCACGTTCTCGCGTTCGAGGACGCGTTCGGCGAACACCGCACCCGGATCCGCCGCGCCTTCGAACCCCTCGACGTTCACGTACAGATAAAACGCGCCGGTGGGATGTACGAACCGCACGGTGGGGAATGCCTCGAGCGCCAGCAGTACGGCGTCACGGCGACGATGGAACTGCTGCACCATCTGCGCAATGGCCACATCGGCCTCGCTGGTACGCGACAGCGCCGCCAGCGCCGCGTGCTGCGACACGGCCGCCGCGTTCGACGTGGTATGTGACTGAAACGCCGTCATCGCCTTCGTGACCGCCACGGGAGCGATCGACCATCCAATCCGCCAACCCGTCATGGCGTACGCCTTCGCGACGCCATTGATCACGATGAGGTTCTCGCGCGTCGGAGCCACCGACAACACCGACGCCGCCGGACCGTCGTACGCAATCCGCATGTAGATCTCGTCGGCGATCACCCACCAACCCCGTTCGGCCGCCAGCACCAGAATCGCCGACAGCTCGTCGCGCGAATACACCGCGCCCGTCGGATTGCTGGGCGAGTTGAGCATCAGCCCTCTCGTTCGTGACGTGGCGGCCGCCGCCAGTTGATCTGCTGAAACCTTCAGCGAATTCGATGCATCGCCGAATACCGGGACGACGGTGGCGCGAGCCAATTCCACCATTTCGTAGTAGCTCGTCCACGACGGCGTTGGCACCAGCACTTCGTCACCGTGGCCAAAGCAGCACACACACGCGTTGTACAGCGACTGTTTCGAGCCGTTCGACACCACCACTTCATTGGGCGCCACCGACGGCAGTCCGTGCACATATCGATTGGCGTCGGCCGCGATCGCCTCGCGCAGCGGCAGAATTCCCTCCGTGGCCGTGTACCGGGTCGCGCCGTCGGCCAGCGCCCGCACCGCCGCTTCCCGAATGAACAGCGGGGTGTCGAAATCGGGTTCGCCCGCGCCCAGATCGATGATTTCCTTCCCCGCCGCCTTGAGCGCCCGCGCTTTCGCCGCCACGGCCAGCGTGGCGGACTCCTTCATGCGGGCGATGTTCGAGGATGGCTGATACACAAGCGGCATGACGCGGGCGGCTGACGGTGGAGATCCCTCGCCCGTTCGACTAGCTTGGAGGGACGGACGCTGGGCGTCCGCAAACTAAGCGTGCCCACGGGCGGCGCGCCACGCGTCAGGCCGTTGCAATGACTCACGCGTGTTTCACACTGGCCGTTGGGCGGTCAGGCTGACAGACAACTGACGGGAGCCGGGCGTGGGTGACGAAGAACGGGAAGGTGTGGCGCGCAGCCAGAATGTCGTGCTGCAGGGACCGGCCGATGCGCGAACCATGGCGGCAGCCATGCGTCCCGGAGTGGAACGCAGCCGCGACGTCACCGACAGTGCGGCGCCGGCGTGCCTCGTCATTACGCCCACCATCGAACAGGCACTGTCTGCGGCAGAACAGGCGCGCCTGCTGTTTGCCGATGCCGCCGCGCGAATCGTTCCGGTCAGTCAGGTGGCGCGTGCGCGCCGCGTGCTTGCATCCGGACCGGTGGCACTCGTGACCGGCACGGTCGCCGACCTGCTGGCCCTGCGTCGTGAGTCGGCATTGCGGGTTGACGCATTGCGGGCCGCCATTATCATCGGCCTCGACGATGTGCTCGCCGACGGCAACGGCGACGCGCTGCAGGCCTTGCTCGGCGACATTCCGCCTGAGACCATGCGCGTGGCCACCATCGACGAGGGATCACCCGCAGCAGAAGCGTTTCTCGAAGCGCAACTGCATCGTGCCCGACGCATCGCACCGCCGCCAGCAAGCGATACGGCCCTGGCCGTGACGCCAAGCTACGTGCTCACGTCGATGGCCGGTCGCGCTGATGCCTTGCGGGCGATACTCGACGCCGTCGATCCGCCCTCTCTCGTGGTGGTTGCAACGAACGATCCATCGGTCGACGACGCGCGACGCGCACTGTCCCGACTGGGTTTGCTGGTCGACGGACTCCTCGTGCAGGTGGTGCGACAGCCCACGTCGCAACATGTCAGCTTGGTGGTGCTCTGGGACGCACCCGCCTCGTCCGAATCGCTCAGCGAGGCGCTGGCCACACATCCGGTCGGCGCGATCGCGCTGCTCACTCCCGAAGAGTTGCCGGCGTTTCGGCGACTCACGCACGGCTCCGCCGTTGCGTGGACGCCGCCAACACGCATCGCGGCCGCGGGTTCGCGCGTTCAGCGTCTGCGCGCTGCCGTGCGAAGCGCTCTGCAGCACGGCGGTGGCGCATCGGCCAGCGAGCTGGCCCTGCTCACGCCCCTCCTCGATACCTTCGACGCCGTCGAGATAGCCGCCGCCGCCTTGCGCCTGTACGAGTCGGCGCTTCGTGACATGGCCGCACTGCGTACCGAAGCGCAACAACTCGCCGCGCGGCCAGCCGTTGGCGCCCGAGGCTTGTCCGTTGTTCAAGGCGGATCGCCGGGCGGCAGCGCCCGGCAACGTGTATTCCTTGCCGTGGGCAAGCGGGATCAGGTGCGCGTTGGCGACATCGTTGGTGCCGTGGCCAACGAAGCCGGTATCGACGGCGACCGCATTGGGTCGGTCGAGATGTTCGAGTCGCATACCACCGTGGAACTGTCGGCCGACGATGCGACCCGCGCCGTGGCCGCGTTGGCCACTGTGTCGTTGCGAGGGCGACAGCTCAACGCCCGCATCGATGAGCGCAGCAGCACCGATCGTGGAAGCGACCGCGGCGAACGGCGCCCCCCGCGAACCTTCGGCCCCCCTCGCGGAGCGGCGCAGGGTGAGCGCGGCGAGCGTCCCTCCGCCCATGGGAAATCGTCGTACAGTGACGCGCGTGGTGAGTCGCGCCGCGGCGCACGCCACGACGCACCGAGCGGGCCGCGTGGCGATTCGCGTGGCGATTCGCGAAGCGGGCCGCGTGAAGGTGGATCGCGCGGCGGCCCGCCGCGTGCCAGTTTCGGGACAACCGGCGCGCGACGCGATTTCGGGGATCGGTCGGCACGTGAGCGGGCGGAGGGCACCAGCGAATGGTCCCAGCGTGGCGAACGGATGAAGCACGCGAAGCGGCCACCCACAGAAAGCGCCGAGTAATTCGACCGGGATCCGATGCGATGAATGACGGGTTTCAGGTGGCCGGTGGATGGATCGAGGTGGTGGCGGGCGTGATGTTCAGCGGGAAGTCAGAGGAACTGATGCGCCGCGTCCGTCGCGCCATCATCGCCCGCAAACGCGTGCAGGTCTTCAAGTCGCACCTCGACGACCGTTACGCCGGCATGCTGACCATCTCCAGTCACGACCGACGCACCACGGAGGCCGTTCCCGTAGACTCGTCGGCGCAGATCATGCTGCGCCTCGATCCCATGGCGCAGGTGATTGCCATCGACGAGGCACAGTTCCTTGATGCGGGAATCGTACAAGTCGCCTCGGCGCTTGCCGATCGGGGTCGTCGCGTGATCCTCGCGGGCACCGACACGGATTTTCGCGGTGAACCGTTTGGTGCCATGCCGCAGTTGATGGCGGTGGCGGAAGTGGTCGACAAGCTGCACGCGATCTGCGTGTTGTGTGGCGCGCCCGCCAGTCGAAATCAGCGACTCATCGAGGGCAAGCCGGCACCGTACAACTCACCAACCATCATGGTGGGGGCGGCAGACAGTTATGAGGCTCGATGCCGGGCCTGTCATGTCGTGCCGCGGCGCGACGAGGGACAGCGCGAACTGCTATGAAGGCGCGAGGGGCGAAAACGATTTCTCCAGCGCCTGCCGCAGTTCATCGGCGCTGAATGGCTTGGCGAGAAAGTTGACGGCGCGCGTGTGTAGCTCCTGTCGCACGGTGGCGTGCATCGAAAACCCGCTGATGGCGAGTATTGGCAAGTGCGGATAGCGTCGTTCTACCTCGACGATGAGATCCATCCCGCTCATCACGGGCATCGTCAGATCGGTAATGAGGACGGACACCGTTGCGGCGACAGTACCGAGCAGTTCAAGCGCCTCGGCACCTGACGCCGCCACCACCACGTCGTGGCCAATGCGTTCGAGCATTCGACTTGCCAGGTCTCGCAGCATCAGATCGTCGTCAACCAGCAGCACCCGCCGCGCCTGAATCACGTCTGACGAACCCGGCGGCGTAAGCAGGCGCTCGGCCCCCGTTGCGAGAGGGAAGAACAGACGAAGGGTCGTGCCCTGTCCCGGCGCCGAGTCGCACTCGATGAATCCGTGGCTCTGTGTCACCATACCGTGCACGGAGGCCAGTCCCATGCCGTGGTTTGCGCCAAACGGACGCGTGGAGAAGAAAGGCTCGAACAAGCGCACCCGTACCTCCTCAGTCATCCCGGCACCGGTGTCGCATACTTCCAGCACCGCAAAGCGCGATGACGCGTCGTCTGCGGTTGCGGTAGGTCGCTCCACCCGATGCACCGAAGTCGACAACGTCAGTGTGCCGCCATCTGGCATCGCCAATCGCGCGTTATCAATCAACGCCCGCAATGCGTCCAGCGCCTGTTGCCGGTCCAGTCGGGCCAGCACGCGCTCCGCATCGAAAACCGATTCCAGGCGAATGTTCGGCGGCACGCTGTTGCGGATCGTCTCCAATTGATCCTGCACAAGAGTGCTCAAATCCACGGTTTCCACGCGAAGCATCTGGCGCCGCCCCACGGCCAGAAG
>JANOKE010000811.1:0-1005 GCA_031419135.1 Gemmatimonadaceae bacterium | reverse complement strand
CGAAGCGATCTCGATCGAGGAAGAAGCGGATCGACTGACACGTTTGGTCACCGATCTGCTGGATCTGTCGCGCCTGAACGCGGGGGCGATGCCGCTTCGCCTGGAATTGAACACCGCAGAGGATCTCATCGGATCGGCAGTGCGGCAGGTGGGGGGAACGCCACTGAGCGCCCGCGTCCTGATCACACGAAGCGACGACAGTGCTGACGACGATTTGGAGCCGCTGACCGGTCGATTCGATTTCGTGCAGTCGCTGCGAGCGCTCGTCAACCTGATCGAAAATGCACTCAAGTACTCGCCGCAAGATGCGCCAGTCGAGATCAGCAGCCGTCGGTCCGGCGCGCAGATCGAGATCTGTGTTGCCGATCGTGGTCCCGGCATCGCGGACTCCGAACGCGAACGCGTATTCGAGCCGTTTTATCGTTCGCCGGACATACCCGCTGACGTGGGCGGGACCGGTCTCGGGTTGGCCATTGCCGGCCGGTTGGCCAAGGAGCAGGCAGGCGATGTGCGGTGCGAATCGCGCCCAGGCGGAGGGAGCCTGTTCACGCTTGTGCTGCCAGCCGCTGCCGTTCTCCTCAACGAGTCGTAGCGCGGTTGATCGCACGCGGCGGCACTAAAAACGCACTAAAACTGGGCTGACGACTGCCTTGCGGACCGTCGGCCTCTCGAAGTTCCTAGGTTACCGCCGACAGTGAACCGCATGACGAGGCCAACTGGCTGGTCGTGGCGTGGCCTGTCCAGGACACCACACCGTGAAACGAACCGAGAGGAAGCACCGTGGCCGGCTCACTGTTTCGTACGAAATCGATTGATCGATTGATGGCCGATGGCGGCGAAGGCGAGGGCGGCCTCAAGCGCACGCTCGGCGCGGCATCTTTGGTGGCCCTTGGAATCGGCGCCATCATTGGTGCCGGCCTGTTTGTTCGCACCGCGGCGGCCATCGCCGACCGTGCGGGACCGTCGGTTACCCTCGCCTTCCTGGTGGCCGGGATCGGCTGCGCG
>JANOKE010000810.1:0-2963 GCA_031419135.1 Gemmatimonadaceae bacterium | reverse complement strand
GGTCGTCACCATCGCCACGCGCCGCCTTTCCGTTCACGCTAAACGCTTTCTCCGGGTGGTAAACGCGAGTCCGATTGGTTGCCTCTGCCTGTACGAATGACCATATCAGATCTCGTGTCCCCGCTACCGCCAAAACCGATCCCCGATCCCCGCCAGGAGCCGACCGGTCAGCCGTCGGCATACTCGCCAGCGACCGCGCCGTTTGCCTCATCCGCGTACCCACCGGTCTATCCGTCGGCGCCCGCCACTTTTGAGACCTCCTGCATGGACGTCATTCGACGGGCGCGCGACGGTGACTCCGTCTCGTTTGCGCAGCTGGTCGAGCTGTATCAGCCGCAGGTCTTTCGCTGGGCGCTGGGCTTGGTGCGGAGTCGCGATGACGCAGACGACGTGACGCAGGATGTGTTCGTCATCGCGTGGCGGAAGCTGTCAACGTTTCGCGGCGACGGGAGCATCGACTCCTGGTTGTACCGCATCACGCGTCGACTCGCGCTGCGGGCGCGCCGACGCAGTGTGCGCAGTCGATTGCTTGGCGCGTTGCCGCGCAATCGGCCGTCGCGCGAGGTCTATGTCACCGATCCGGGTGGTCGTGTTGATCAGGCCCGATTGCTGGCGTTGGTGGACACCGCCGCCAAGGCGTTGCCGGCGCGGCAGCGCGAAGTGTTTGAGTTGTGCGATTTGCAGGGACTCGCTCCGCAAGAGGCGGCGGCGCTCATTGGCATGAAGGCCGTGGCGGCACGCGCGAGTCTGTTCAAAGCTCGCGCGGCGCTCCGTCGCGCGATCCTGCGCACGCATCCCAGCTACCGGAAGTAGCACATGAATTGCGAAGAGTGCCTGGTCGAACTGGAGACGATGTCGACCAACGACGTGGGCGGCAGTGCCGTCGCGCTGCACAGCGCGACCTGTCGCGAGTGCGCGCGTGTGCTGCAGGCGATCACGCAAGCCGACCGACTGATGATGCAGGAGCGCGACGAGACCTATTCGACCGTGCCGACGGAGCAGGTGGCGAGACGCGCGGTGTTGTTGGGCCAGCGACGTCGCGCGTTCGGTGGAATCACGTTTGCCAGCATCGTGCTGGTGGTGCTCTCGGTGTGGTACTCGGTGGAGATGCTGGATCGGCCGAGTGGGCCTGACGAGGTGTTCTACGCGGGACCGCTCGAGACCGAGTCGTTCGAACTTCGATGTCTCTCGGCCGACAACATCACGCCGTTACTGGGGCCGTACACACAATCGCGCGGCAGCGAGATTACCAGAACCATGCCGCCGCTCCGCGTGATCACGGTGCGCACGACAGCGCACGAAATGGAGAAGGTGCGCGGTGTGCTCAAGCGGTTCGACGTTCCGGTGAACGGCGCGTGTGCGGTGAATCCATCGGAGGGGTCGCGGGTACCGGCGGACATGCCGCCAGCCGCTGCCGTCCCTCCGCCGACACGATGACTGGGCCCGCACCATTCCTTGAAGTCGCCGACGTGCACAAACGCTTCGCGCGTGTACACGCCGTGGCGGGAATCTCGTTCTCGGTCACCGCAGGCGAGATCTTCGCGCTCCTCGGCCCCAACGGCGCGGGCAAATCGACGCTGCTGCGCATGTTGGTCGGCATCACCAGACCCGACGAAGGCCGGATCGGCTGGCCCACGATGCCCGGCCAGCAGCTTCTCGCGACGTCACTTGGCTATCTCCCCGAGGAGCGCGGGCTCTATCAGGACCGATCCCTGATATCAGTCCTCACCTACTTCGGGACCCTGCGCGGACTCGACCGCAGTGCGGCGCAGCGCGCGTCGGAACGCTGGCTCGACCGGCTCGGGCTGCTACCGCGCGCCAAGGACAACGTCAAATCGCTTTCCAAAGGCAATCAGCAAAAGGTACAGTTCGCGGCCGCAGTACTGCATGCCCCGGCATGTGCCATTCTTGACGAACCGTTCAGCGGCCTTGATCCGCTGAACCAGGAACTCTTTCTCGGTCTCGTCGCGGAACTGCGATCGCAAGGCACCACCGTGATCCTGAGCGCGCACCAGATGTCGCTGGTGGAGCGCCTCGCCGATCGCGTGTTCGTGATGCAACACGGGCGCGAAGTGTTGTCGGGCACGATGCCGGAGATTCGCCAGCGCTGGGGCACCGGTGCGCGACTGGTACTCACCGTGGAAAACGAGCAGCCCGACGCGCTCGCTTCTATTCAGGCGCACGCCGCCGTCGTGGACGTGACGCGCGACGCCGACGCGAACATCATCATCACGCTGGCGCGCGGACATCATGTCGGCGACCTTCTCGTGCTCTGCGCGAGTCGCATGAGCCTCGTGCGCGTGCGCACCGACGAACCATCGCTGCACGACGTCTACATCAACGTGGTTGGCGGCGCGGCCCCTGCCAGCGTAACGGAGGCCGCATGACTCGCTGGCGTAAGGTCGCCACCATCGCGCGGTGGGAGTTCAATCGATTCGTGAAGTGGCGTCAGCAGGTCATCGGCGTGGTGCTGATGCTGGTCTTGAGCGCACTGGTTTCGGGTGTCTCGAAACTCGCGTCCGGCGCTCGCACGGGCCGAGTTGCGGTTGCGGTGGTTGGCGCCAATGCGTTGCCCTATCTGTTGCCCGCAGTAGATGGCGTCACGTGGGTCACCAACCGGTACGCGACGGCGCGCGAGGCGCGTGACGCGGTCGCCGCCCGCTCGGTTGCCGGAGCGCTGCTCCTTGATAGCGCCGGTAGTGGTGTGATCATCGTGCGACGGAAGTCTGCGTGGACGGCGCGCGTGGCTCCCGCACTGACCGAGGCGAGCCAGGCCGCTGCGTTCGCTCGGCTCGCGATCTCGCCTGACGAGCGCCGCGCGCTGTCCACACCATTCACCGTCGGCGTGGAGATGTTGGGCACAGGTGGCGGCACGGATTCCTCCTCGAGTCGTCTGTACGCGAGCATCATGGTTGGATTGGGTCTCGTCGTCTTGTTCAGTGGCTTCGGAACGCTGTTTGCCG
>JANOKE010000809.1:0-3147 GCA_031419135.1 Gemmatimonadaceae bacterium | reverse complement strand
GCAAACCTCGAACGAAATACACCTTGGCGGTGCCACCACCGGTCGTGGCGGCGGGGACCCACACGATTACGATGGACTCTGAATTCACCGGTAACGAGCCGCCCCGGATCGAGGTGCAGTTCAAAGGGCAGGGTCGCGTTGACGCAGTCCAGGCCAAGCCCGAGTTCGCGGCGCGCCCGCGATGACAACGTCACGCGCCTGGGATTGACCCCTGGTGGATCAGGCCACAGCTTCGCAGGCAGCGCTGCCGGCCAACGCGCAGCACCCGTCCAACGTCAATTCACAAGGTGCCATGACTACGCTCGAGGTGGGAAAGAAGCTGGTTGAACTGTGCCAGCAGGGTAAGAACGATGAGGCCGTCAGAACGCTCTATGCCGATGATGTGGTCAGTGTGGAAGCGAGTGGCCCTCCCGGCGGTGACCCCGTCTCGCGTGGCAAGGACGCCGTAATCGCCAAGGGCGCATGGTGGGCGGACAACCATATCGTCCACAGCGCAGCTTCCGACGGGCCGTATCCGCATGGCGATCGCTTCGCGGTGCGATTCACCTACGATGTGACGTTCAAGCCCAGCGGGCAGCGCTTTATGATGAACGAGGTCGCGCTGTACACGGTGCAGGACGACAAGATCGTGCGCGACGAGTTCTTCTACTCCATGTAGGAGACTCCCACGCGTATTCAATCGTTCGCCCTCGCGGCTGGCCTTCTCGCGGCCTCACAAAGTACTGCGAGTGCTCAGGAACCATTTGCGTGGCGCAACGAGTTGGTCTTCAACACCTTCTCGATCGCCGCCATCGATCCACGCACGGGTGAGGTTGGCGTGGCCGTTACCACGCGTGTGCCGTGTGTCGGTAACGGCGTACCGTGGGTGCGGAAGGGCGTGGGGGCCGTGGCGACTCAGGCGAGCACGCGCACCGAGTATGGCTATGAACTGTTGGACGCGCTGTCAAAAGGTGAGGCGCCCGACGCGGCGCTCAAACGATTGCTCGCCGCAGACAGCGGTTTTCAGGCGCGACAGGTTGCGGTGATCGCGATCGATGGACGCTCGGCGCAGCACACCGGTACCGGACCCAATCAGTGGGCAGGACATCGGGCCGGCAGGAACTATGTCACCCAGGGCAACATCCTTGTTGGGCCTGAGGTGCTCGCGGCGGTGGCCGGGCATTTCGAGGCCAGTCAAGGCACTCCACGGCACCTGGCTGATCGACTCATCGACGCGCTCAACGCCGGATTCGTGCTCGGTGGTGACAAAAGGCATGGCCTGCGCACGTCGGCGGCCGTGGTTGTCGCTGATTCACGCCCCGGCATGTCGCGACGCAGTGATGGGCAGACCGTGAACATCAACGTCTGCGAACACGCAAACCCGCTTGGTGAACTGCGCCGTATCTACGATGCGGTTTCGCAGACTCTTGGCTACCGCACGCTCGAGCAGTTTTCCGGCGGAGACGTGTATCAGCTGAAGATGATGCTGAACGCGCTGGGCTTCTACCGGCGCGGCGAGGATGTTTCGGCGCGCGGGGCGGATGCCAATCTGTTCACGACAGAGACGGTGACGGCGGTTGACGCCTTTCGCACCAGCGAGAAGATGGGAACGCCGACAGTGGGCGGATCGCCGGCGGGCCTTGTGGATAGCGAGACCGTGGCGCGTTTGTGGGCGGCGCTTGAGCGAGTCGGTGCGGCGAACACCGTGCGTCAACGATTACTCGATGCGACGATGATACGCCGGTAGCTACGCGGCACGACATCCTGTTCAGGCCGCACCGCTGCGTTTCAGCGACTCAGCTGGCGCGCAATCTCCAGCAGCATCTCGTCATTCCCGCGCGCAGCGATCATCGACAATCCCAGCGGGCAGCCCTGCAACGATGCGAACGGCATACTGACCTGCGGCAGTCCGCCCAGGCCGGCACTGCACAGCACCGCCAGTGATCGCTCGCGAAACGTAACGGTGGCATCCGGTAACGATTGCAACAACGGAGCGATATCCGGCACCGTGGGCAGCAGCAGCACCGCATTGTTGGCCAGCATCGTGTGCAGGCGGGACGCAATGTCGGCGCGAATCAGTCGTAAGCGGGCGATGTGCGTCTGATCAGTTTTTGCGGCGGCTTCGAAGCGTGGCTTGATATGGGGGCCGAATGCGGGGTGCACGCGTGTCACCCACTCGCCGTGCACGTCCCAGATCTCACCAAGCTGCAAGTCGCGAAACACCTCAAACCACGCTGCCAATCCTTCGTCGCTTACGGTAACGGGGTGCGCGGCGCCCAACAGCGCCTCGACACGGCGCACCGCTGGTGCAAGTGCCTCGGCCACGCCCGGCATGGTAGCGGCAAACGCATCCTGGGCCAGCAACAAAGGTCCGGGGGTTGCCGCTCTCGTGCCCAGCAGCACCTCGCCCACGAGCGCCAGCATAGACGCGTCCCGGGCAAACCAACCGCATGTGTCGAAGCTGGGCGCCAACGGGCACACACCATCGAGTGGAATGCGGCCGTGAGTGGGACGAATGCCATAGATCCCGCAGAAACTGGCTGGTGCGCGCACCGAGCCGCCGGTGTCGCTGCCAATGGCGAAGTCCACGAGACCACCGGCCACCGCGACCGCCGATCCGCTGGAAGATCCACCGGGTACTCGATCCGGCGCGGCCGGGTTCACCGGCGTGCCATAGTGCGAGTTCTCACCGGTCAGGCTGAATGCCATTTCCTCGGTGTGGGTTTTCCCCACCAGCGTCGCTCCGGCGCCGAGTAACCGCGTCGCCACCGACGCCGAGGTACGCGCGGGCTCGTGCGTCGCCAGCCAATCGGGGCTGCCAAACCCGGTCTTGTGTCCGGCAATGTCGTAAATGTCCTTGAGCCCAAACGTGAGGCCCGCAAGCGGCCCGGTGGGTGCGCCGGCGAGCGCTACATGGGTATGACGGCAGAAGGCATTCAGCCGGTCGAGATCAATGATGCTTGCAGGGAGGCTCATATCACCGAAAGTATGGTCCTGCCGCACAGAGGGCGCCATGCGGTGGTCGCCTCTCGGCTGTAAATTCCCAGTCTCACCCGTTCGACACGCTGCGGTCCTTTTTGCCCGAACCGCCCGACGCAACATGACCAGCACACGATCATTCCTCACTTGCCTTGTCCTGAGCGCCAGCCTGGTCGGATGCGCACGCTC
>JANOKE010000808.1:0-3855 GCA_031419135.1 Gemmatimonadaceae bacterium | reverse complement strand
GTCGTTTCGCTGGGTGCGGCGTCGGCGCGCGAGGTCGACCGCTTGAACATCCATCACGCCACGATACTGGCGATGCAGCGGGCGTTGTCTCGCGTTGCCGCGCGGCTTGGGCGCCCACCCGACCACATTCTCGTCGACGGCAATCGGCTCCGCACCCTCGGTCATCCGCATACGGCGGTTGTGAAGGGCGATACCAAGTGCTATGCCATTGCGTGCGCGTCCATCATCGCCAAAGTCACGCGTGACCGACTCATGCGTCGCCTGGCCGAACGGTACGCGGGCTACGCGTGGGAGCGGAACGTGGGGTACGCCACGCCGCAACACCTGGAGGCGCTGGCGGAGCAGGGGCTCACTCCCCATCATCGTCGGAGCTTCTGTCTCGAGACACAGATTACGCTCCACGACCTGTTGTAGTCACGCCGTTATCATCTTTTTCCGGTTTGCCACTCATGACTGTTCCCCCCACGTCTGTCTTTCGTCCCGGTTTGCTTGACGGCCAGGTTGCGCTGGTGACCGGCGGCGGCACGGGAATCGGTTTCGGAATTTCGACATTGCTGGCAGCGCTCGGGGCGCATGTGGTGATTGCCAGTCGCAAGCCGGCGCATCTCGACACGGCGTTACGTGATCTCACTGCGGCCGGCGGCTCGGCGTCGGCAGTGCAACTGGATGTTCGCGATCCGGAGCGTGTGAAGACGACAATCGATGAGATCGTGGCGCAGCACGGACGCATCGATGTCCTGGTGAACAATGCGGCCGGCAACTTCTACGCACCCAGCGCGACGCTGTCGCCGAACGCGTGGCGCAGCGTGCTCGAAATCGATCTGTTCGGCACATTCTACTGCTCGCAAGCGGTGTTTCCGCACATGGCCAGGCAGGGCGGCGGTCGGATTGTGAGCACGAGTATGACGCTGCACTATCGGGGATGGCCCCTCATGGCGCACGCGACGGCCGCAAAGGCCGGGGTCGATGCACTCACACGCACGCTGGCGGTTGAATGGGCACCGCAGCGTATTCGCGTGAACGCCATCGCGCCTGGACCGATTCCCACGGAAGGTGTGCGCAAGGCCTTCACGCCGCCTGCCGACGCTGGTGTGCCAGACGTGTTCGCGGCGACGGAACGGCACATGGCGGCATACGCGGCGAAGGCAATTCCGCTGGGTCGATGGGGAAGCCCCGACGACATTGCCAACATGGTGGCCTTTCTGGCGTCTCCGGCCGGCGACTGGATTACCGGAGCGATCTTCGTGATCGATGGCGGCGAGTGGCTCGCGAAAGCGCCGGTGTAACGCATGGCCGCCGCAGCGATTGGTGACGCGGCGCAATGTGTGACGCGCGTCGCAGGGGCCGACGCGCGATGTGATCGTCGTCACTCCGCAGCGCGCGCACACCGGCGAGCTTCCTTGGTGTCGATGGGGCTGACGCCAACCGCTGGCGTGTCTTCCGTCGCTCATTCAACCATTGGGGAGGCTCCATGCGAGTTATCACATATGCAGTGTCGGCAGCACTCGTCGCGAGCACGCTTGGCGCGTGCGCCACGAAGGGATTTGTGCGTCGCGGGTTGGAAGATCAGCGCGCCACCCTGACGACGTCGATGAATTCGTCGATCACGCAAGAGCGTGGCGAACGGACAACCGGTGACAGTGTGCTGCGCGGTGACATCAATGGCGTGAAGGCGGATCTGGCGGCGCTTCGCACCGACCTGGCCAGTCTCAAGAACGAGTTCGGTGCGCGTATTTCGGCCGTCGAAGGTCAGGTGAAGTTCGCCATGCCGGTGCATTTCGGTTTTGACGATGCGGCCGTGCGCTCGATCGATCAGGAGGCCTTGGAGCGTTTCGCACAAGTGGCGGCCAAGCACTATCCGGGTGCGACCATCACGATTGAAGGCTTCGCCGATCCTGCGGGTAGCGCCCAGTACAACTTGCGCTTGTCGCGCGAGCGGGCAGACGCGGTGCGCGATTACCTCGTGACCAAAGGACTGGACGGCACGTTGCTCAAGACCGTTGGGTACGGCAAGACGCGTCTCGTAAAGGCTGGCGCCACGGGTGATGCGCCGGGTGCAGAACTCAACCGCCGCGTGACGTTTGTGGTTGACGCACCCGCGGAAGCCACGGTCGCCGTATTGTCCATGCGTTGATTCGCGACCCGTTGCGCTCCCCCGGCGCGACGGTGTTGTGATCACGTGGCCGGTCCCCTCGGGGGCCGGCCACGATAGTTTCCGGAATGCCTGAGACGCACTCGTTCGTGGAACGACTGACACGCCCGCAATTCGAGTTGCCGTCTGGTCACTTCGGGTGTGCGCCGCTGCCACCGCCTTTGCGCGCATCGTCGGCAATGGGTGTGCTCGATATTACCGAATGGTTCGCCGATACCAGCGGGGGAATCCGCACGTATCTTCTGCAGAAGGCGCAGTACGTCGCAGCCCGTCCCTGGCTCCGACAGATTCTGGCGGTGCCGGGTGCCCGTGATGCGATTACGGAGCAGGATGGCGTCCGCCTGTACCGTTTGAAGGGCCCGTCCATCCCCCGCCAGCCGCCCTATCGTTTCATGTTCGCGACGCGCAGTGTGGCGAGGATCGTTCGACACGAGCGTCCGGATGTCATTGAGATCGGGAGCCCGTTCATTGTCCCGTGGATTGTGCGACAGGCCACGCGGGATCTCGACGTTCCCCTGGTGTGCTTCTATCACAGCAACGTGCCCCGCCTGTTCGCACCAACCGCACGATCAAACAACGCGGCGCGACGGGCCGTGTATCGCGCGTCGTGGCAGTATATGCGACGGCTCGATCGCCTGTTTGCGTTGACAATCGTCACCTCGGATTTCTCGGCGAATGATCTGGCACGCGAAGGCATCACGCGCGTGGCCAAGGTGCCATTGGGGGTGGACCTTGAGTGCTTCACGCCAAAACGTCGGCTGGACGCCGATACCACGCGCCGACAGTTCGGACTGCCGAGCGGCGTCCTGGCGGGCTTTGTCGGCAGACTGGCGCGCGAGAAGGAACTGATGGTGCTGCTGGACGCATGGGCGATCGTCGAACGGCGCACCGGCGCTCGCCTCGTGTTGGTGGGTGCCGGGCCGATGGAGGCGGCGCTGCGAACACATCGCTACGGGTCGCGTGTGACCTTTGTGCCGTTTCAGTCCGATCGCGACACCTTGGCGAATTTGTTGGCCGCGTTCGATGTGTACGTGTCGCCCGGCCGCATCGAGACCTTCGGACTGTCGTCACTGGAGGCGCTGGCCAGTGGAACACCCGTGTTGTCGGCCGATCAGGGTGGAGTGGCGGAGCAGGTGATCAGCAGTGGCGCCGGACGCACCTTTCGCTCGGGTGAAACCGAGTCCCTGGCGCTTGAAGCAGAGCGGGTGCTCAGCGACGATCTCCCGGCGCTCGGGCGTCGGGGCCGAGCGTATGCGGAACACCACCACGCGTGGGATGTCGTGTTCGATCGATTGTTTGATGTGTATCGAGACGTATTGCAGGCGCGGGTGCCACGAGGCGCATGAATGTCCGTTCGTCCGTCACCACCGCCGCGTCGTCGCGTCGACTGCTCGTCACGATTCATGATGTCACGCCCGCGTTTGAGGCACCGGTGCGCGTGCTGTGGCAACTCTGTCGCGCGCAGGGTATCACGCCAGGGTTGCTGCTCGTTCCCGATTGGCATGGCGAGTGGCCCATCGAATGGTATCCGCATTTCATGGACTGGGTTCGCGCGCGATCGCGCGAGGGCGCGGAAATCTTTCTGCATGGTGAGCGACATGACGAAGTTGGACTGCCTCGCGCGTGGCGCGATACCGTACGCGCAATGGGTCGCACGGCCGGTGAAGGGGAGTTTCTCACGCTCGATGGTGACTCGGCGCGCC
>JANOKE010000807.1:0-1013 GCA_031419135.1 Gemmatimonadaceae bacterium | reverse complement strand
CGGATTGAGCGGGCCTGCCAGGAGCACGTGACGTGCATCGCGTGGTGCGGCGATAGCGCGCCCCATTTCACCACCATCGCGGACGTCGTCAGTACCCGGTCGGCCGACATCGCCCAGGTGTTCGCGGGCGGTGCTGGCCGTCTGCGATGCGCAGGGCGTGATGGGCCGCGAGATGTTCGCCATCGATGGCGTCAAACTCCCGCGTAACGCGTCGAAGCATCGGAGCGGGACGCGCTCGGACTTCGCGCACCAGGCCGCGAAGCTCGAGGCAGCCGCGACGACGATGCTCGAACGGCATCGCGAGACGGACGCCCTGCCCGTCGAACCCCACGTGGCCGCGCAGACCGCGCAACGCCTCCACCGACTGGAGCGGGACGCCGTGCAGATGCGCGAGTGGCTCGCGACCCATCCGGACGACCGACTGGGCGCATGGCGGATGCGGGTTACCACAGCGAAGCGAATCCGCAGGCGCTTGCCACACGGAAGATCGACGCGCTCATTGCGGACAACGATCTGCGCAAGCGGGATGAGCGTTTCGCCACGCAAGCGCGACACCAGGACGCGCCCGATCCGCTGGACAACACGGTGCCGGTGAAGAAGACGCTCCCGCTCTTTCAACCGAGCGACTTCACGTATGATGAGGCGGCCCGCACGTGGGTCTGCCCCGCCGGCAAGGCGCTGTACCGCAAGGGCCAGAACCTGGTGACCAACGGATTCGTGTCGGAGCAATTCCGCGGCGCGAAACGGGATTGCGCACCGTGCGCGCTCCGCGCGCAGTGCTTGCGGACGCCCGAGAAAACCGTCGCACGCCAAGTGGCGTTCATCCGCGGCCGCGACCCCGCGGCGCCCGAGACGGAGACGGCCCGCAGGCATTCTGCCTGGTCCACAACATCGAAAAGCTCGCCCATCACGGATACGCGAGGTAAGAACACACCAGGACGACGCACGGACGGGCACCAATGGCGCGCTGACCGCGGACGGAATTGAGGAATGCATGACATTTGATGTGGCGC
>JANOKE010000806.1:0-9298 GCA_031419135.1 Gemmatimonadaceae bacterium | reverse complement strand
CTTCATCATCAATAGTCTCACCAACACAACCGTCGTCGATCAGGTCGGCTACCGTGTGCTCGGCGTCGTGACGATGCGCGCCTCAACCACGTTCTTCAGCTCGCGGATGTCACTTGACTCAGGCCATGAGTCAGGTCTACTCATTACACGACTACTCGCCTCCAGGTCCTCCTCGAAGACAACGAGATTGCCGAAATCAGGCGCGTGGCCAGGCGGCATAGTATGACGGTGGCCGCGCAGGTGCGCCAAGCACTGCGTAAGGCGCGTCGCGATGAGCCGCTCATCGACCCACGCCGCAAGCTGGCCCCGAGCAGGCTCACCGCACCACCGCAGATTTCACATAGTTCAGATCCATCTCCGCCGTCGCCTGATCGTGTGCGAACACGCCGAGACTCTTCGACTCCTTGAGCATCGCTTCGAGACCGACTTGAATTACGCGCAACGCTTTCTTGTCAGTGGTACGGTGCGCCATTTCCCCGAGTGATCGCAAAGGCGATAGCGCAAACATCTGTGTGTTGCCGAACATCGTGCTGCTCCTTGGTGTGAGGGTTGCGTGGACCGGCATCTGACGTACGGACTATATACACATCAGTTGAAAGTCGCGCTTGTGCGCCCACACGACGGCTGGGCGCGCGTGGACGGGGTTGACGCGGTTCGACTTCTGGGCGAATGTCGAGCGCGCTTCGGCGACGGGCTGTTGGCGGGACTAAGTCCAGACTCGCTGCAATGGCTGCTCGAGATGAATGCGCGCCCGGTGGATACGCTGGCGCCACCCGCTCAGCTCGATGCAATCCAAGCCTGCATCGAGACGATTGTCAACGACGCGATCCCCGGCGACCTGATGGAGGCAGGGTGTTTTCGCGGCGGACTGTGCGTGCTGATGTCCGGTGTGCTCAAGGCGCTTGGCGCGCTCGACCGCAAAGTATTCGCCGCCGATTCGTTTGCCGGTCTGCCATCACCCGATGTAACGCTTGCTCCCGATGACGCGATTGTCTTTGAGCTGCTGCACGCGGTAGGCGGGTTCAAAAGTTCCATCGAACAGTTTCGCGAAACACTCCGGCGTCATGACCTGCTCGACGGGCGGATACAGCCCATCCGGGGGTGGTTTCACGAGACGCTGCCGTGCGCCCCGATTCAATCGCTCGCGATGATTCGACTGGACGCGACGTTTCAGCAGTCGACACGAGCGGTGCTCGACGCACTGTACCCCAAGCTTTCCCCTGGGGGCTTCGTCTTCTGTTCCGACTACGGCGTACCCACCGGTGCGCGACGTGCGGTGGACGAATACCGATTCAAACACGGAATAGGTGAACCCCTGGTCGATGTCGACAACCAGGGGGTGCTGTGGCGCAAGCGCGCTCAGTGCGCGTCGTAGCCGCTACGGATCGGATCGCACGGGATTACTCCCCCGACCGCGATTCAAATTCCTTCGGTGAAGCGACCACCCGCGTCAAGCCACAACGTGCTTTCTCTGGGCTTGCCGTAGCGCGTACGCTTGTTGTCCGAGCGATCCTCGAGGTGCTGCTCAGCCTGCCGTCCGGGCCTGCCAGTGGGACGCGAGGGTCCCGGCGCATCTGGGTGCTTACGAAAGAGTGGACGGCGCCAACTACCAAACGACGTCGATGTCCAGCGTGCTGCGTCAAGGAATTTCCCACGCTCGCCGCTCCCGCTCCCGTCATCTCGATTCGCGCACGGTCCTCCGCCGGTCACGCCGCGCGCGGTAGTGCCTCACGAGGTATCTGGCGGGCGCGTACGGCCTCGCCAAGTCGACGGTGTCGCGTCGGTTCATCCGCAGGGCTCACGCGCTGCAGCAGTTCCACGCGCGCCGGCGAACGCCAACCGCGGGGTGTCCATGTCTGGCCGCGTCACCACATAGTCGATCGACCGTCGCATCTCACGCGCCCAACGCAGCACCTGATCTCGGTGCGGAATGGTGCCGTTAGGCTGGTCCACGCCAATCGTCGTGCCTCGACCGTATGGATGATCGTAGATCGGGAGTTGGTCGATCGTTGACGCCCATCGTCTCCCGTCGCCGCGAGCGACGAGCTGACCGAGCGTCGATGTTGATTCAGTTTCGTGAACAGCGTCTGGGAGATAGCGTCACTGTCAATACTGCGCCAGCTCGGTGGTATACCGTGCATAGCGGTAGTCTCGGATCGACTGGATTTGCTCCGCGTTCCACTCAACAAGGATAAAAAATGCAGGCCGACCCGTGTGTTCATTCTGCGCGCCGCCCTCGTTGTCAAATCCCAGGAGCGCGGCACGACCGTCAACGGACCCGAGCGCCACGCGCCATCCCTCCAGTCGCGCGTAGTTCCCGAAGTAATTCCCCACCGCCCGCGCGCCGCGCACTGACGTGCGGCCCACGAGTTCCAATCGCGCATCGTCGGCCAGCAACTCGCGCAGTGCGTCAAAGTTTCGCCCGTTGAAGTGCACCACGTACTGGGCCAACCGTCGTTCCTCGTCTGCATCGAGCGGCGCACGCGTGACGTCGCGCGCGAGCGCAGTGTGTTGTCGCAGGGCCACGCGCCCGCGGTGCAGCGCACCCTTGATGGCCGGCAAACTGAGATCGAGAATGTCTGAAAGCTCGACCATCGAGTAGCCCATCACATCCATCAGAATCACACAGCTGCGTTGGAGCGCAGTGAGCTTGAGGTACCACGACAGCGCAAACTCGGCGATCTCCGCCAGCTCGAGTGCTTCTGCCACCACGGCAGGTTGCGGAAGCTCGTCCAGCAACTCACCATGTCGACGCTCATAGCGCCGGAGGTAGTCAATACTCTTGTTGTGCGCGATGCGAAATAGCCAGGGGCGAAGTGCGGGAATGGAACCGAGCGACGAGAGCTGAAAAAATGCCTTTGCCAGCGTGTCCTGCACCACGTCCTCGCCGTCGATGACCGACCCCGTCATACGCGCACAGTAGCGATGCAACTCAGGGCGAAGGATCCGAACCAGTTCATCAAATTGAGCCCGCGCTTCGGCGAACGCGACCGGCGGTTGTGTATCAATCATGTGGCCTCGAAGTCCGCGAAGGGTGGTTGGCTTGTACAACGTACCACGGTGTCGAAAGGATGCGCCGACCGGGCCGCATCCTTTTGGCAGCCTCAAACGTTGTTGCAGTAACCCTTCACTCAATTCCGGAGCCGCGTCATGGACTCGCTACTCGCCATGTTCCGCACAACAACAAAAATCCTGAACATCTCGCTCGCTGGGCTGTCCGACGACACCTCGCGTGTTCGCACCCGCATGAGCGAAGGACCATCCATCACCTGGACGGTTGGTCACCTGCTTGATGCGCGCGTGAAGATTCTCGCCCTGCTCGGCGACGTGCACCCAAACCCATGGACAGAATCATTTGGGGACACGCCCGCCACCGACGGCCAGGGTTACCCCACTCTGACGATCATGCTCGCCGAGTGGACGCAGTTGCACGACGCGCTGGAGTTGGCCGCCACGAAGTCAGCCGACGCGATTGATCGCCCGCTGGCCGCCGGAGGCGCGCACGGCGAGTCGAAACTGCGAGATCAACTGGCGTTTCTCGCGTGGCACGAGGGGTATCATGTTGGCGTGATCGGCGCCGCGCGCAAGGCCGCCGGCTTGCCTGGACCAGCGGAGTTGGTTCGCGCGGCATCACGGGCAGCCTGATACGTGAGGGTCGCACGCTGGTGAACCCGTCCATTTCCATTTTAAACCGCAGACACGATGAAAGTCCTCCTGATCGCCGTGGTTCTGTTTACCACGAGCACCGCAGTTGCACACATCGCACGGCCACGACCAAGCGCACAATGTTTCATCGGGAGACTTCGGTGAGCGCGGTCATCCAGGCAAGCGATGTCACGGTATGGGCGCTCCCGACCAACGCAACCGACTATCCCCGTTGGAACAGTACCGTGACGTCAGTCGAAGGCCGCATAGCTCGTTCGATGCGAACTTTGATATGTTCATTGGCGACTTGAAGCGGGAAGCTGAGCGCATTCAGCCAAGTCACCCGTAGCACGATTCAGCCGCTGGGAACGTGTCCTCCTCATCCCTGCCCACCTCATGGAAAAACGCACCTCAGCCAATCCGTGGAAATTGCAAACGCCCCCGGGTACCGCAGCCTATACGATGCACGTCGACCTGAAAGATGGGAGAGAGGTACTGGTCTGCACCGTTGGGAAGACGGTGCTGCTGTATGACCTGAGGTGCTTGTCTGATCTGCAGGCAATGTTGAAGAGTCACGGCGACTGGATGGACCTCGGCGGCGCGGACGAGCAGAAACCGGCGAAGGACGGCACAGTGGAATCGTGGGGTCGATCGGAGAAGAATCCTGTCCAGGGATGGTACGGGCTCAAGAAGGGCCTGCGGGGCCGCTTCGGCGTGTACATCCCGCCGCTGATGGAAGCGCTCGGCCCCGCGGAGGTGACGCACGACGCGAAAGCCAACAGGATGCGGGCAAAGTAGTTCCCGCAGCCGCGGGAAGCGGATCGCCGGCGCGTCGCCGCCCAGGGAATGGGCGTGAGAAATGACGACTTTCGGCGGCCATCCGCGATCCGCTGGGAAGATTGGCTTGGAGGACGTCGATCGTGCCAGCAGTCTGAACGTCGACGTCGGCGATCGTCCCCAAATGGCTTTACGCCGCGGCCTCGCAACCGTGGATGGATTTTCCGCCGACCTGACGCGAGTATTGAATCGTCCACGTGGCAGTCCGCACCCTCGCAGAGAATCACGGCTGGCTCGACTATTCTCCACTTCACGCAGAGAGGCATGTGTATGAGACGGTTCGTTGCTGTTCACGCCTTGGCGCTGGGCGCGCTCCTGATGGCGCCGCGTGTCGCGCATTCCCAAACCGACAATGCGGTCAAGTTCCTGCGCTACGCGGCCATCGCCAACGACGGGACCATCGCGTTCACCTACCACGACGACATCTGGCTGGCCAATGCCGACGGCAGCAATCCGCGACGCCTGACGGCCAACGTCGCGCGCGATTATCAGCCGCGATTCTCGCCCGACGGAAAGTCGATCGCCTTTACCAGCGACCGCAGCGGCAACAACGACGTGTTCACCGTGCCGATCACCGGTGGTGAACCCACACAGCTCACCTGGATGTCGGGCAACGATGAAGCCGTATCGTGGACACCCGACGGAAAGGAAGTCGTGTTTTCCACCACTCGCGGATCCATGCAGTGGGGTTCGCCGCTGTACAAAGTGGCAATTGACGGTTCGGTGCCCCGGTCGCTGGGTATGGACATGGGACGCACTGGCATGATCAAGCAGGATGCAACGCTGGTCGCGTTCAATCGCATGCTGCCCACCTATTGGCGCAAGGGATATCGCGGCAACGCGAACGCCGACATCGCCATTGCGGATCTCCGCACGGGACAGATTCGCGAAGTCACCGACACGTCGATGCGGACCCATCGCGCCAACGTGCACGATGTGCATCCCATGTGGGGCGTTGACGGCAAGATTTACTACGCGTCGGAGCGTGACAACTTTTTCAATGTGTGGCGCATGAACGCCGACGGCAGCGGTCAGCAGCAGGTCACGCGCCACAGGGATGACGGTGTGCAATTCCCGTCGATGTCACCCGATGGCCGGCACATGATCTACGAAAACAACTTCGTGCTCTGGACACTCGATGTCCCGAGTGGTCAGCCGAAGCAACTGACCATTCGCATCTCCACCGATCCGAAGGAAGGCGACAAATCGGTGCTTACGGCCAACAGCCGCGCCGATGGATTTGCGCCGTCGCCAGATGGCGAATGGGTCGCGGTAGACGCGCACGGCGAGATTTTCATCGTACCAGCCGAGCAGGGCATTGGCGAAATGAAGCAGATCACGAATTCGGCGTGGCGCGATGATGGACAGGTGTGGTCACCCACCGGCAAGTATCTCGCGTACACCTCGGACGAGTCGCGGGAGGAAGAAGTGTGGGTGTACGAACTTGCCACTGGAACGAAGCGCAGAGTCAGCACGATTGAGGCGCCAAAAACCAACCTTACGTGGGCGCCGAACGGCACCGCGTTGCTGTTCACTGCCAACAATCGGTTGTACGAGGTGGATGTGTCCAGGCCAGCGCCTGCGCGCGAGATCGCCTACAATCAGGCCGGTGGCTACAGCAACATTTCGTACGCCGCCGACGGCAAGTGGCTGATCTACACGCGCAGCAACGACACGCAGATTCCCGAAGTGTATCTCTTCGATCCAGCCACCAAGCGCGAAATCAATATTTCACGCAATCCTATTCCCAGCGGTACTGCAGTGGCCGGTGGTGGCGGCGGTGGCGGACGTGGTGGTGGCGGCATTGGCGCGCTCACCCCGGATGGCACACAGGTGGTATTTACGTCAGGAAGAACGGGCGTCAATCAGGTGTACGTGGTGAGTCTCGCCAAGCTCAGCGAAGACGCGAACGATCCGGTGGTGAAGGAACGCAAGGCGCGTGAGGCGGCTCGGGCCGGCGGAGGGCGCGGCGGACGCGGCGGCGGAGGCGGCGGAGGCGGCGGAGGCGGCGGAGGCGGTGGAGGCGGCGGAGGCGGCGGAGGTGCGGTGGCTGATCCCAACGCGGATCAAACGGTGCCGCCCCTCACTATCAGAGTCGACGAGGCGGGCATTGCTCGGCGTGCCGTGCAGTTGACCACCGGCACCAATGCCGTCGTCACGACGTTTCTGTCGCCCGATGGTCGCACGGTGTATTACACGGTGGCCGGCGGTGCTGCCCCCGTTGGCGGCGGGCGCGGACGTGGCGGCGCGGCGCCGGCCGTACCGGCTGCCGATGATGGCGGCGCGGGCCTGTTCGCCATCGGCATCGACGGTGCGAATGGTCGCCGCGTGGCAACAGGGAATTTCCAGGGTATTCGACCCACGCCCGATCGGCGGATGATGTTTTTCCAGCGTGCACCGGATGTCGCAGTCGGTGGCGGTGGCCGTGGCGGCGTTGCCACGACCGAAATTGGCACCAACGAAGTCGCGCGGTTCGCACTCGCGACGCCCACACGTATCGATCGCGTGAGCTTCTCGTTCCCGGTGCGCGTGGACCGGCGCGACGAGTGGCAACAGGTGCTGCTGGAGGCGCATCGCGTCATGAAGTATCAGTTTTACGATGCGAACATGCACGGCAAGGACTGGAAGGCTGCGCTCGCGAAATACGAGCCGTTGTTGCCGTATGCGGGCACCAATGCCGACGTGCAGGACATCGCCAATGAGATGATTGGCGAATTGAATGCGTCGCATACGGGTGTGTCGATGCCTCCCACGCGAACCATGCCCAGCATCGCACAAACGCGTTACCTGGGGTTCGAACTTGAGGAGCATGCTGCCGGCAAGTATCGCATCTCGCACGTGTATCGCGACGGTCCGGCTGATAAAGAGTGGCTGGATCTCAGCGTGGGAGACTTCGTGCTGTCCATTGACGGTCAGGACATCAAGAGCGGCGACAACTACTGGAAAACGCTCACGAATACGCTCAACACGTACATCGCGGTGAAGGTTGCCAAAACCGCGGCTGGTGAAAATGCGCGCACCGTGCGCATTGCGTCGGTGACGTCACTCAACGAAATCAAGTATCAGGAGTGGGTGAACAACAATCGCGACGAAGTGGAGAAGGCCACGGGCGGTGAAATTGCGTACGTGCACATTCGGGCGATGGATCAGCCGTCGCTGGCGCAATTCGAACGCGAGATCGATCGCTTCTGGGACAAGAAAGGCATCGTCGTCGACATTCGGTTCAACGGCGGTGGCAATATCGATCAGGAGTTGATCGACATTTTGGAGCGGCGTCCCTACGAATACTGGAACAACCGTTCGGGGTCGCCGATGTGGGGCCGTCGTCCACGACAATTGATTGCCGGACCGAAGGTGATGATGACCAACGCCCGATCGGGATCGGACAGCGAAGTCACGCCCCAGGCGTTCAAAGATCTGGGGCTCGGCCGAGTAGTGGGGAATCCCACTGCCGCGGCAGTGATTGCCACGGGCAGTTTCAATTTGCTCACGGCAGGCGCCACCATTCGTACGCCGGGTTCAAAGGTGATGCGGTACGACGAAAACGCGCCAAACCACTATGGCGACAACCTTGAGAACTATGGCGTGGAGCCCGATGTGTGGATCAAGAACGGCCCGATGGACAACCTCGCCAAGCGCGATATGGAACTGAAAGCTGCGATCGCCGAGGTGATGCGGATGCGCAAGGACAAGCCGAAGATTTCGTCGAACAACTAAGGTCGGCGCGCGGCGATACGGGTGGGGGTTCGGGGTGCCGGTTTGGGCGCAGTGATGCTCAAGCCGCATCTGGAACCCCCCGACGTTGGTGGGATGATCTACGGCAACTCGCTGTCCTTCAACCTTATGATGCGAGTCACACCCGGTTACCGCCGGACAAATCGAATGTTGCGACTGCGCTCATCAATGTTCGCGACGAACCCGATGATACGTCCCGTTCCATCGCGCTGAAATTCGACCGATCGGAACCCAGCGACCGTCCCGCCGAAGTCGTCGCGCCAGCGGTGCGTGAGCGCGACGTCGCCATGCTGGCGTGAGCGAACCACCAATGCGCGCTCCCGCACCTCAACGGGATACGCGATCCCCAGCTCATCGCTTTCATAGATCCCGCCATACTCGGCGAGACTGCGTGGCGCCGTCATGCCGCCCTCGTCTACACGCTCGGCGCGACGCCCGCGATACGTGAGATGCGTCGCGGGCGAGGCCGGTGCGTCGGCGAAGGTCATCGATGCGCCGTAGTTCTGCACCCAGAATTCCTGTGGGGTGCGCGCCGTCATCGTTGCCGGTAACTCGCCTGGCACCTGGGCAATGAGCGCGCTCGCGTCACGGCGAATGCGCACGTACCAGCCCGGCCCCAGCTTGTAGACGCCCGTGAACCGATCGAGCTGTGCCTCGTCCACGGCGACGGCGGTGCTCGGTGCGCTGGTAGTCGTCGTGGTCAGCGCGGCCAGCGCGTCGCCGAGGAAGATGTCGGCCAGCGCATTGGCGGCGCGCGCCGTGTTGACGGATGGCGTGTTGGCCAGAATCACCACTCCCGCCTTGTACTGTGGGAACTGGACGAGGAAGCTCACAAATGCGGCCCATGAGCCACTGTGCGACAACGTTGATGCACCGCGATACGTGCCGTGACTGATACCGAAGGCGTAGGGAATGGTGGATCCGTCGTTCAGGACGCCTCGCGTGCGGGACAGTGCCATCGCCGCGTGTCCGCCCACGCGCGCGTCGTCAAAGTTCGTCAGCCAGCGAGCCATATCATCGGCGCTGCTCATGAGTGAACTGGACCCAAGCGCCGTGAGATTGTTGGTCACCGCATGCCAAC